>JAEWIG010000202.1 GCA_023387295.1 Bacillota bacterium
CCTCTAGGCGGATTGCTTTTTTCCGTGCAAGCTGGTCTTCCCTATATTTCAGGTGTGATTTTATCTATTGTAGCCTTTATTTTATATCGGATTTATGTTGGGAAATCAGGACACATTCAAACAGCAACACATAAAGCATAGTTAGCCTTTTATAGAAGCCTTCTTTTTAGAATGGCTTCTTTTTTATAGTTAAGTTAAAGTAAAAACATTGTGATAAACATCACAAATATATTTAAATATTACCATCTTTATGCTATCTTCAATTATGAGATAGTTCTTTTTGCCTGTTTGGGGAGACTTGTAAAATCGAAAACTATCAGTAACATACAGTAGGATTTGTTCAAATTTTGAGGATTGGGGATAATGAATTGGAGCTATTTTTAAAAAAGAGAAATAAGAAGGATTCATTCATTAAGAAATCTTCACATTTTAAAAATGAGGTTTATATTAATGTAAAACAAGGCAACCATGTTTTAAAACAGATTGATATGATCAACCTCTCGCTCAATGATTTATGTATTATCCGAACATTACAACCAAATGTTGAGCAGCATTTAACTGAAATTGTCGATCATTTTTATCAAAATTTAGAAAAAGAATCGTCTTTAATGAAAATTATAAAAAACCATAGTACTATCGAAAAATTAAAACAGACACTTCGCAGTCATATACATGAAATGTTCAGTGGTCAAATTGATGATGCCTATATTAAGCAACGTTATACGATTGCTCATGTCCATGTAAAAGTAGGGCTAGAGCCAAAATGGTATATGTGCGCATTTCAAGAATTATTACATTCCTTGCTTACGATTGCTGAGAATCAAGTGAATAGTTTAGAAGAATTTAAGCAAGTGGCATTAGCTATTACAAAAATAGTAAGTCTTGAGCAGCAAATTGTTTTGGAAGCGTATGAATTAGAGAATGAACGGATTCGGAAGGAAGCAGAGGAAGTAAAAACCCAAATCATGGTTCGAGTCAATCAAAATGCAACTGAATTAGCAGCTGTTAGTGAAGAAACAAGCTCGGCTATTCATCAGTTGACAGAAAAATCGAATCAAATAAAAGCGGTTACACAAACAGGATCTGAGATTGCAATAAGCACAGAGGAAAAATCAGAAGAAGGCATTAAACGGTTAAAAAAGCTTGAAGCTGTTATGAAGGAAACAGAACAAAATATGTTGAATATGTCAACGGATATGGAGTATTTGATAGACAATACGAAAAAAATTGAACAAATTGTTGTGCTGGTCACTTCAATTGCTGAACAGACCAACTTGTTGGCCTTGAATGCATCAATTGAAGCGGCTCGTTCTGGAGAGCACGGAAGAGGATTTGCTATTGTAGCTGAAGAAGTAAGGAAGCTGGCTGAAGGAACGAAAAAATCTGTATCTGAAGTATCACAGTTAATTAGTAATATGTCGAATACAACTCATCAAATATCCTCATCGATTCAAGAGGTTTCTGAAGGAATTAAAACTGGAACCATTGAAACACAGAGAACAAATGAGTTTTTTGATCACATTTTACACTCTATGATGGAAGTAAAGGACCAAAACATTAAGATTAATGAAGAAATTTGTGATTTTAATCAGATATTTGAAGAAATTAATAAAGCAGCCGAACATGTTGCGATTACATCAGACGCTCTTACGAACATGACGACTACTTTATAATAGAACAAATCCCGAATCCTATAAATTAGATTCGGGATTTGTTTTTATATTTTGATGCTAAAAAATTTTGTATTGATTAAGCAGCCGAGCCTTCAACATTTGGATTTTTATCTTCTTTAATAAATAGAACAGAAATCGTACCGATTACAAGAAGGATAGCTGCAAAATAGAAGCCTGCATTTAATGAACCAGTGATATCTACTAACCAACCGGTAATATACGGCGCAAGGATAGAACCGCACATTCCGAAGAAGTTATAAAGACCAAATGCTGTTCCTAATGCGTACTTTGGTGCATTGTCTGCAATGACAGCAACAAGAACTGGGTTTGTACTAATTTTACCGAAAATACCGTAACCGATTAATGCTGCGTATAGAACCCACATGCTATCGAAAGCAACGATTGAAACAATTGCAATGATCGAAAGAGGTAGCATAACTAGTAAAACAGGACGACGTTTTCCCATTCTGTCAGCAACCCAGCTGAATAGAATAGAAGCAGGAATAGCAGCCCATGGAACAAGTGAAGCTACGACAGCAACCTCAGTTCCTTCGATTCCACGTGCATGCTGTAAATAGTAAGGAATCCAAGTAACAACTACAAAGAATGCGTAAATGGCGCAGAAAATGGTAATGTAAGCAAAAACTAAGTTTTTTGTAAATAGATCTTTCATTCTAAGCTTTTGGGCAGGAGCAGCCTTTTCTGAACCAGGTTGAACTTTTGCTTTTGGCTTTTCTTTAATGACCCACCACATTGCTAAACCGATAAGAACAACTGGGACTGCAATAACGTAGAATGGAGCTCTCCAGCTCATTCCAAGTGTATCAACTGTATAGCTAGAAATGAAGTAACCCAAAGATAAACCGAATGCCATCCCATTGTTAATAATGGCACTACCTACAGTAAGATGCTTCTTAGGAATGGCTTCAGTTGAAAGTCCATATTGTGGTCCATAGTAGAAGCCTTGAAAAATACCAACTAATAACCAAGCAATCATAAATAGTGCGAATGATGGCATCATACCTGTAACGGCTGCCATAATACCAAAAAGAATGACACCTGGTACAAGTACCTTTTTCTTACCGATCTTATCTCCCAACATTCCAGATGGTACGTTCATTCCTGCATACCCGATGAAGAAGATACTACTGATTAAACCGAGCTGTGCACCAGATAGACCAAATTCTCCTTGAATATTGTCCATGACGGGGTTTAGTATTGCACGCGTTGCATAAAGTGCAATCCACCCAAAAAAGAAAACGGTTACAACTTTGACCCAGTATGGAATTAACTCTTTTTTCTCTGGAGCTGGATCATGTTCCAAAACTTTTGCCATTTTGTTTTCCTCCTAATGTAAGTGTATTTTGCAATGACTACTGATAGAAAAATAATTATTTCAACCTCAATCAAACTATAAGATATTAGGCATTACAGTCGAATAAAAATGTAAGGGTTTACATTGCAAAAAGATTAAAATCTATCATTTTCATAAAGTGAGACTTCAAACAGAGGAGGTTTTCTTCGATAATGATTGTGCATAAAAAATCCCGCACTGCAATCAAGCAGTACGGGATAACGGTTTATTTCTTTTGCACACTTTTCAACATATATCCGAGGCCGGGATAGGTGACAATATATTCTTCTTTATTTTGTATACAATCTTTGATTTTTCGGCGGATTCTTGCAATTCCAACGCGTAAATATTCTACGTCATCACGGTATTGCGGTCCCCAAACTTCTGATAAGAGTGTTTCATGCTGAACGACCTTATCTAGATTAAGCGCTAATATTTCCATAACTGCATACTCGGTTTGTGTAAGCTTGAACTCCTCATCATTTATCCAACACCGCTTACTTCCTAAATCGATCGCAAGCTCTCCAGTGCGAATAACGGATGTTTGTACCATTTGAGAATCTGTAGAATTTGAAAGGCTTCTTCGTAAAACAGCATTCACTCTTGCAAAAAGCTCATCTAATGAGAAAGGCTTCGTTAAATAATCATCTGCACCAACATTTAATCCATGAACTTTATCCTTTGAATTACTTCTAGCAGTAAGCATGATGACGGGGATATTTGAGAACTTGCGTAGTTCTTCCAACACGCAAAACCCATCCTGTCCAGGCATCATAATATCGAGCAAAATTAAGTCAGGTAAGACAAGATCGAATTTTTCCAAAAGCTCTTCTCCTGAACTCATTGTGGAAACTTCGTAGCCAATTGACTTTAAGTTGGCAGCTACAAAGCGCAAAATTTTCGGTTCATCATCAACGATACAAATCTTTTGAACTTTCATTTTTACTCTTCCTCTCTTTTATTAGGAAAATATAAAATAAAGGAGCTGCCCTTACCAGGATCGCTAATTACTTCGATTTTCCCTTCATGTGCTTCCATAATTCCCACGCATATGGCTAGTCCTAATCCTGTACCACCTGTTCTTCTAGTGGCCGTTATATCTACCTGATAAAAACGATTAAATATTTTGGTAATATGGTCATTAGAAATGCCGATCCCATTATCAGAAACAGTCATTTTTATATAATCTGGATCTGTCTCTAAGGTTACGTCAATTTTCTTTATGTCCGAATCATTATAGCGAAGAGCATTTGTGAATAAGTTGATGAGCACTTGGTAAACGCGTAATTTATCAGCATAGAAAGTAAAATCATCTCGCAAATGGTTATGAAATTCAACGACAGCATTTTCTAGAAGCGTTAATGGGATTTGGTCTATTGATTTTTTTATAATGTGATCTGCTCGGATCATCTCAAGCTCTACGTACATTGTGCCGGATTCTATTTTTGAAATATCCATCCAATCATTAACTAAATGGAGAATTCTTTCGATATCTTCATGTATTCCCTCTAATAGCTCCTGTTGAAAATCGGGTTCCCATTCAACTTCCTGGCGCAGTAACGTTTCAACACTGCCCTTAATATTGGTAATCGGAGTTTTAAATTCATGGGATGTAAGAGAAATTAAATTATTCTTTAAAGTATCAATCTCTTCTTCCTTTGTTATATCGCGCAATAGTAAGCCTTCCCCAATCGTTTGATCATCTAGTATGACCGAGAATTTATGGAGGACATAATACATAGGCTTCTTGGATTTTTGCTTGTATTCTAGTTTTAGTTCCCCTTTATCATTGGCAAAAAAGTCGGAAAGCACTTCTTTTTCAACATCAAATAATGTGATAAATTGCTTGTATACACAGTCTAAAGTAAGAAGTTCATCCTCAGCGCCATTTGAAACGATATTTAAAAAGAACTCATTTACATATTCAACCTCTTTTTGGTTGTTTACGAGCATTAAGCCTTCTGACATACTTTCTAATACAGCTTCTAGCACCGCATGTTTATTGCGAATCTGTTCAAAGAAAAATTTATTTTGCAGCATAATGGCTAGTGAACTAGCAAATGTATTTAGAAATTCTTGATCGCTCTTTTTAAGTGGCTGGTCACATGATAAATCAACGATGAGGAAGCCCTTATTGTCCTTTTCGATCTGGATAGGCTCCATATACTGCTGCTCTCCATCCATGTGTTTTCTAAGGTATTGTAGTAAATTTTGCTTCATATACATCGTTTCATTCGTTACAGCGATATCATTAAAGAAAACATGAATAGAATAGTTCATAAATGGCTTGATTTCATTTAAACAATGCTGAATGAAATGAGCGAGGTCTTTATTTGACGAAACGGAAGTGATTAACTTATTGACAGCTCTAAGCTCTAAATTTTTATTTTTTAAATTCGCTGTTCGTTCTTGAACTCTGCCTTCGAGTTCTTTATTCAATTCGATTAATTCCTTTTTATTTTTATCGACCTCGTCGATCATGCGATTGAAATAATAGAATAATTCTTCCATTTCTTGCGGTCCTTGTCTTCTTTTTGTGACCGAAGATTTGTGCTTAATACCGCTTGTATAGTCTTTAATATAATCTAGTAAATGACGTAGCGTTCCTTCTAGTCTATTTGTTAAGAAAAGACTAACACCGACCATAATGATGGCCGTTCCAAGTAAAAAGATTAGAATAGTGGCAATGGCTTTTTTAAATGTGTTTGTAATATCGTCTGTAGGCTTTGCAACCCAAACAATCCAATCTAGGGCCTTAACTCGTTCATATGTAATATACACTTCTTCTTCTGGATTACTAAGTTTAAAGAAACTGCTACCCTCATCTTTATGATTCTCTTCTATGTATTGAACAATATCTGATTGAGAGACGTTGACAAGCTCTCTACGGGTATTAACATTTGGATGAACAATTACATTTTTTTCTTTATCAATTAATACAGCATAGCCTTCTTTTCCAAAATTTCGTTCCTTTATATGTTCTCCTAGTGCATTTAAATCTAAGGCACCTAGGACGTAACCGATTAATTCTCCATCATTATCTAGAATAGGGGATACTATCGCCACTAATAATACGTCGGTACCACCCCTACCATGATAGACAGGAGAAATAACAGTAGATTTTGTTTTGACGAGCTCCTTATAGTAATAGCGGTCACTGAAGTTCAGATTTTCTCTTTTCGCTCCATCCGTATATACTTCTGGATAAAAGACAATGGACTTTCCGTTACTATCACCGACATACATATTGACGAAGCCAGGATAATTAAGCTTAATATCTCTAAGCTGGCCATGGATGGCTCTTATATCACGAGCTTGGAATGCCTCTCTTACACGTAGAGATTCCGTTTGAATGGCTTTTTTATGGTCCAAAATATATTGGTCAATATAGTCTGCAAGGTATTTTGTTGTTTGTGCCTGGTACTTTTGGTTTTCATTAATAAGTGAAGAAAGTTGATAGATTTGGAAAATGCCAAGGAATACAATGGAAAATAATAAAATGGTTAAAAAGGAATAAATAAGTTCTTTTTTAAAGGAGCGAGCCTTTTTCATTTTTGCCCTCCTTTCAAGGTCTTCATTTAACATAACAAGATTGGAACAAATGCAAACGATTAAAATGGTATCTGCCCGTGTTAAATACAAATGAAAGCACGGGTAGATACCATGTATTTTTCAATATACTTTTAGCAAGTTGGCTTTCACTGTAGAAAGTTGCGCTTATTTTGTCACATGTGTTCCAGCTTTGCCTTCCATTGCAAGGTCTGCTTGATCAAGTGAGCAAATAATGGCTCTGCCACCTTGCTCAGCGAATCGAATTGCAGCCTCCATTTTTGGCCCCATGCTTCCAGCAGAAAACTGCCCTTCACTTACATATTGCTTCGCTTCTTCTAGTGTAACATGTGTTAATGCCATTTGGTCAGGCTTGCCATAATTAATATAAACGTTTTGGACATCGGTTAATACCATAAATACATCTGCTTTAACCTCTTCCGCTAATCTGAAGCCACTGCGGTCTTTATCGATAACTGCTTCAATGCCTGTTAAAGAACCATCCTCGTTTTTCACAACTGGAATTCCACCGCCACCAGCCGCGATAACAATGACATTCTCATCTGTTAATGTTTTGATGACCCCAGAACCGTGAATAGATTTTGGCATTGGAGAAGGAACAACGCGTCTCCAGCCTCGACCAGCATCCTCCATAACCGTCCAACCTTTTTCTTCGGCTAATTGCTTTGCTTCTTCCTCTGTGAAGAAAACACCAATTGGTTTATCTGGGTTTTGGAAAGCAGGGTCATCTTTGGAAACTTCAGTTTGTGTCAAAATGCTAACAACAGAATTCGTTAAGTCGAGCTTTTGTAATTCATTTTTCAATGTTTGATCCATCATATAGCCAATAAAGCCTTGTGATTCAGCACTACAAACATCTAATGGGAATGGAGGGACAACTTCTTTCGCTTCCTCATTTTGGCGTAAAATATTTCCAACCTGCGGGCCATTTCCGTGCGTAATAATGACGCTGTGGCCGTTTTTAACAATTCGAGCAATGATTTCACTGCTTTTGCGTACGTTTTCTAGTTGGTTTCCATAGGTTGCTTCTTGTTTCGGTTGTAAGATTGCATTTCCACCTAAAGCGATAACTACTTTTTCTGCCATAAATAATTTCCTCCACATTCTCATAGTATTAGAGAGTTTCCGTTATTTTCTGAGATGAGATTGCTCATCACTTCTTGCTTAGCAATTGCTCTTTTCGTAGTGCTAGCAGTCCAATTACGAGCCCAAATGCTGTATCGATTCCAGAGCTATGTCCCATTGCCAAAATATCTTGAAGATGTTTTTTTAATTCTAGTTGATGATCCTTTTCTTGTAAATTATTAATTATATTGAGAATGAACGAGCTGAATTCTCCTTTTAATGCATACAATAAATACTCTTTTCCAATATCAGTAGTAATTGAATCATGCTCTACTATTTTTTTTAGTGTAGATAAAAACGTTGGACTAAAGGCTTGAAAGCCATGATGAATAGCTAATATGCCAACGAGATGGTCGTCACCTGAAGGGGTTAATCCTTTACCTCTTCCTAAAAAATAGCGAAGAACTGTATCAACTTCGTATGCATCTTCAGAAAAGACAGCATTCATTAGTTCATATATCTTTTGTACAGTCTGATTGTGAGGCTCTATCTTTCCTTCAGTTAAGTAGTCGAGAATAAACTGCTCAATGTCGACATCTAAACCTGTTTTTTCCTCAGTTTCTACGAGAGTCGTAATCATTTCTTTTATATTGCGCGTACATAATTCAACATGATCATTATGTTCGTTCATTTTATTTGAAAAAGGGATTCCACTTCTTAGATTAAGATAAACATTGGCGGTCTCAAAAAACAATTCGCCAGTTCTTTCTTTCCAAATGACAGGGGAAGGGGAGTGAACCGATTGTAAAAGCTCATGGGCTATATCATTCTGAAGATGAATTCCAAAAGGGAGACGGCCATTCTTCATTGTTCCAATAAAAATAATACGCTCTCCCATACGGATGTTCATCCCGTTATTAAAGATGCTGTGTATTGTGCCTTTTTTGTTTTTTATAAGGAATAGAGGAATATTTTCCTCATATTCCTCTACAAAAAATGTTCTATTAAGCATGGCTTATTTAAATTAATCCGAGCTTTGTTGCATATGCTTCTAGTGCTTTTTCGAAGCATTCCTTTGGTGCACGAACCGTACCAGCACCCACTTGTCCCACACCAGCATTTTTATGTGCAATACCAGTATTGATAACTGGCTCAATTCCTGTTTCTACGACTTTACGTGCATCGATTCCGAGACAAGCTCCTTGGAAATCCCAAGTTGGAATGGTGAAATTACTGTTTTGGTCAATACAGATTTCCATCATTTCATTGCTTGTTGCAAGAGCATCATGGAATCCACCTGCACCAACAAAACGAGTTACCCCTGGTGCAGCGATCATCGCCATTCCGCCAACACCAAATGCTTCTGTGATTGCGCTGTCCCCAATATCTGGGTTTGCATCATCTTGAGAGTAGCCTGTAAAGAATAAGCCTTGTGGTGTGTTAACTGGTGCAGTAAACCATTCATCACCCATACCGCTAATACGAATACCGAAGTCTTTACCGTTGCGGCACATGGCAGTGACAACTGTACCTTCTTCAATCTTTCTTGCACCGTCTAGAACAGCTTTACTCGTTGCCATTGCGATGTTTAAGAAGAACTGATCTGTATCTGCTAAAAATTGAATAACATCTTTACGATCACTATCATCCATATCTAATTGAACAATTAAAGGACTCATTTCTTTTAAGAAAATTAATGAAGCGGCAATATTACGTTGGTGGAATTCATCCCCCATTGTAATAGCTCTTGCCATCATAACGTTTAGGTTTAAACCACCGTCTGATAATTTTAATGCTCTTGAAATGGTTGGACCTAAAACGTTTTGCATCCATTTTAGACGATTAATAACTTCTTCAGAGTATGCGCCGAAACGAAGTACTTTTCCGATTCCTTCGTTCATAATGCAGTAAGCTTCATTTCCTTCTGAACGGTTTTCTACAACTAAAACAGGCATGTTTGCAGATGTAATACCACCCATAGGACCAACTGCGTTTACATGGTGACATGGGATGAAAGAAACCTCGCCATTTTCAAGCATTTTTTGTGCTTCTTCTTCCGTTTCAGCCCAGCCTTCGAATAATGCTGCACCAATACAAGATCCCTGCATAGGGCCAGTCATTTCTTCCCATTTAATAGGTGGACCAGCATGAAGCAACACTTTACCTTCTGTTAATTCTTTGATTTTTTCTTTTGCAGGGACAACATCTGCAAGGAATGGCATGGAACCAGAGATTTTTTCGATTACCGCTCTGTTTGCTTCGTCAATGGTTTGGAATTTTGTAGTCATGATAAATCCTCCTTTTATTTTAAAAGACCTAATATCTTTCTCATTTTTTCATTTCCGCCAGCAATTGGTCTCCAGTCAAATTGAACGACTCGGCCACCATAAGCAATGATAGAGTCAGTAAAGCTCTTTAATCCGACATTAATAATGCTTGGCTTTTGGTTAACTAATGCTTCCATTTCTTTTGATACCGTTAAATCAAATGTTTTTGCAGGTGCTTTTGCATCAACATGAGCTTTTTCAACATCGTTAACTGTTAGACCAACAATAGCAAGAGCTGTTCGGACC
>JAEWIG010000265.1 GCA_023387295.1 Bacillota bacterium
GTATTGGTGAACGTTCTTTTCTAGTAAAAAGAAGGTTTGGAAGACAAGATTCTAAAACTTCGAAATCCGATATTTCATTCTTATTTTCATAGTTAATTGGAATAATTATGTCTGCAATGAAATTTAAAAATGCACGAGCAGATATAACAAGTTTTTTACTAACAATAGTTTGGATAACCAATTGAATTATTTGCTTCTGGACAAAATCGTTTTGCATAAAAATAAAATTTTCATGAAGCATGGAATGGATACCCTTGTCTTGGTCTGCCTTCAAAGCTAAGTAAAAAGGATTTTCTTTTTCTGGTGTTGTAACCTTTTTTAGTAATGAAGAATAGAACTGTGAACAAGGTCCATTCTCAGTAAGCTCATAAGGTTGATAGTCACCAAAACTAAGCAAGTCGAAAATATCGTTACTAAAAGTAGTTATGATTTTTTCAGTAAATAAGTTACTTTGTTCAACGAACTGCTTTAAAGTAGAATAGCTATATTCTTTATGTTCAGTGTTTATAAATTTGTGCAAAACACCCATATTAATCGCAACAATTATTTTTTCCTTTGTAGCTTCTATTTTCTGATCAGAAAAGCTGCTTAAATAACCTTCTAGGGTTTCTATTGCATTTTTATTCGGTGAAAAACTTTCTGTTGCGTCATTAAATATTTTGTAATTTTGTATCAAATCCGGTCTATTTTCCTTAAGATAGGCTAATAAATGAGATTTTCCGTCCCCTACGCTACCACAAAGTAGTATTAAATTACCCTTTTCACTTTTATTATTTTCTTCAAGAACTCTTTCTAAATCTAACTGTATTTTTCGATCGACATGTAAATATTTCTTAAATTGACTAAATTGACTTGCATTTTCAATTGCCTCTTGCGATGAGTCCTTTAATCTTCTAATCTCCCTTAATAAATAGCTTTCACCTATTTCAATATTTGAATCAAATACTACTGAATTCTGCTCATTAATTGTTACTTGTTTAGATTTTTCTTTTGCCGTATCATCTACTACATTCTCTAATATACCTTTCCCGAGAAGATCTAGAATCTCCTTCTTAACTAGAGCTTGAATATTTTCTTTTGGTTGCGGCCTCGGTACCTCATAGTCCGGAATTTTTATATTATCCGATGAATAGATTTCGTAGAACCAAACAGCAACTCTATACATTTCTTTATGCAGTTTAAATGCCACCGTGATATCGTTAAATCTTGCATCATGAGCAGCTTTATTACCTGACAACCTAATCGTATCAAACGCCTGCTGGATATCGCGTTTTATGTATCCCTCTCTAGTCAAATATAAAATTTTATCATAAAATGTTGATTGATATTGTACTTCTATTTTTTCAATTTTATAAACTTCATTTAAAATTTCCTCTGCAAAAATTCTTGCTTTTATTATTGAACTGCTTGGATCTTCAAATAATAGATCTTCCATTATTATAGCAGTTTTAGCAGCGTTTAGATTTAGATGAGATAAAAAGCTAAGACAGGATTCCTCTCTGGAACTCATATATTTCCCTCCAAAATATTAGTTCAAATAGTAATACTATTTTAACACAATCAGTTAACCACTTTGAAAAAAGCAATCTTTATTTTTACCATTAGAATTCTATTTTAAAATAAGTTTCTTTATAAAAAAAAATCACTTTAAATATTTGTGTAATTTAATATGTAAGTTTATAATCATAATATAAATATTACGTACGTAATAAAGGGAGATGAATATGGAAAATTCATTTAGTTATAACTTTCCTGCCATAAAAGGAATACAAGCTGGAAAAGAATATTATGTCGCAATGTGTCCGTTAATAATTATACCTAAAATCTTCTTATTTGATGAAGAGGAAATTCCACCCGAGTTTAGATCACAAAGAATATTAAATAAAGCAAGAATACCTGAAATTACAAATTATATTTTAGAAAATCAAGAAGATTATGTTTTCTCATCAATTACCGCATCCATAGATGGTGAAATTGAATTTGAACCTTATAATAAAGGGGATGACTTAGGTAGATTAAGAATTTCTTTGGATGCTAGATTCCTCATTAACGATGGACAACATCGACGTGCTGCAATAGAAGAAGCATTAAAGATTTCACCAGAACTTGGAAATGAAACAATTTCTGTTGTTTTCTTTCATGATACTGGCTTAAACAAATCACAACAAATTTTTTCTGATTTAAATAGACATGCGGTAAATACAACATCCTCAATCGGAATTTTGTATGACCATCGAGATCGCCTAGCAATTGTAACAAAAGAGATTATTCAAACAAATCCTTTGCTAAGTAGGTATACAGATACCGAGAGAGTATCTCTTTCAAAAAATTCACCAAAAATGTTTGCATTAAATCATATTTTTAACACCAATCTAAAATTACTTGGAAAAGCTAAAGGTGATGAAATATTAGAGACTGAAACTGAATTTCTTCAAAAATTCTGGACAGTACTTTGCGAGTCTATTGTAGAATGGAATATGGTCTTAAAAAAAGAATTATCTCCTCGTGATTTAAGAGCAAATTTTATAATTGGTCACGGAGTGTTTATTGAAGCATTAGGGTTAGTCGGCCAGTATTTAAAAAACTACCATCCCGATAACTGGCAACTATATATTAAAAAATTAACAAAAATTGATTGGAGTAGGAATAATACCAATGATTGGCTTGGGCGCTCTTTTACACATAATGGTAGAATCCAAAAAACTTCATACACCATTCAATTGACAGCAAATAAAATCAAACAACTAATAGATCTACCTCTAACAGAAGGAGAGCAATCATTAGAAAATAAGTTTTTCCAAGGAGTCGAGTAATTAAAATGAACGGTATTATAACAAATCTATTATCCAACCAAATGTCTCTTATTGAAGAAACAAAGGCACAGATAATCAAAGCTTATAAAGAAGATAATCGACCGTGGGTGGTAGGTTACTCTGGTGGTAAAGACTCTACTGTCGTTGTTCAACTAATTTTTGAAGCTCTTTGTGAAATTCCTTTGGAAGAATTGCATAAGAAAATCTATATCATATCATCTGATACTTTAGTAGAGACACCATTAATAATAAATTCAATCAATCAAACATTAAGAAGAATACAAGATAGCGCCTTAAATCTTAACTTACCAATTGAAACACATAAAGTTAAGCCACTATTAGAGCATTCATTCTGGGTTAATATTATTGGCAAAGGTTATCCTACACCAAATCAAAAATTCAGATGGTGTACAGATAGATTGAAGATTGACCCTGCCAATCAATTTATTATGGACAAGGTCTCCTCTTTTGGAGAGGTCATAATGGTATTAGGTGTTCGAGAGGATGAGAGTGCTACTAGAGGAAATGTGATGCGCTCACATACTGTTGAGGGAAAAACATTCATGAGACACACTTCTCTATCTAATGCATATGTATATGCTCCTATTCGAAACTTTTCTGTTGATGATGTTTGGGAGTACTTACTTAATCATCCTTCTCCATGGGGAGACGATAATCATCAACTACATCGTTTGTACCTAGATTCAAACAGTGGGGAATGTCCGCTTATCGTCGATAAAGATATTAAAGAAAGTGCCGGTTCTTGTGGAAATAGCCGATTCGGTTGTTGGGTTTGTACGGTTGTAACTGAAGATAAAGCAATTTCAGGTTTTATTCAAAGTGGGCATGACTGGATGAAACCATTGTTAGACTTCCGAAACTGGTTAGCTTCAATAAGAGATGATAGAACAAAAAGAATGAAATATAGAAAGCATGGCCAAATTTACTTTATTGAAGTAAAAACAGAAGAAGATGATGGAGAAGAGTATGTAATAATTCCTAAGAAATCTAGTAGGGCCAGACAGCGAATTAATATTAAAGAATTTGACCCAGTAGCAAAAGATGATTTGAGATCCTATATTGCTAAACATAATATTGACCTAAGTGGATCTGAGGACCCTAATATTTTAGTTACTTATGAAGAAGAAACATTGGATGGTCAAATTGTGACAAAGTATGCTCGACTAGGCCTAGGACCTTTTACGATGGATACAAGAAAGGAAATACTAATTAAACTCTTAAATGTTCAAAAAGAGTTAAAACATCCTGACGACCCTAACTACGAGTTAATCAGTATTGAAGAATTAAAAACCATTAGAAAAATTTGGTTTAAAAATGGGGAGTGGGAAGATCCATTGCCTAGTCTTTTTAATAATATTATGGGGTACTCGATAGATTGGGAAATTGATGATCGATTACTATTTGATAAAGATCAAATATCGGATCTAGAATTACTTGCAGATCAATTTAAGGTTGATATTAAAGTTATTAAAGCATTAATTTCATTAGAAAAAGATTATGCAGGTTATAAAATAAGAAGAGGATTGATGGATGAATTAAGTAAAGCGTTAATGCAAGATTATCTACATTTATAATGAAGAAAATGGGGTTTACTTATGCTAATTAATGAAATCCAACTCACAAATATTGGTCCTTTCAGGGGGATTCATTCAATTGACTTCCAACCAACGGACATAAAAAATGTCATTTTAGTTGGTGGTGAAAATGGAGCAGGTAAAACAACTCTATTAAACGCAATTAAATTAGGGTTGTTTGGTCCATATGGATATGGATATAAGAGTGAAAATGTGGATTATTTAAATAAAGTTCGAAGCATGCTTAATAATAATGCTATAAAATTTGGAGAAAACAACTTTAGGATAAAACTAAATATTTCTTTAGTTGATAACTTCGAAAAAATTGATTATACCATTTATCGTTATTGGAAATATGATAATAGTAAACTAAAAGAAGCCTTCGAAATTATTGCTAATGGGAAACATTATTCAGAATATGAACAAGAATTGTTTCAATCTAAACTTAAGGAAAATATGCCGCCTCAATTATTAGATCTTTGTTTATTTGATGGTGAGGAAATTTCAAGAATTGTTAGTGAAGATCGTCTATCCGACTATATAAAAAATCTGTCAAGAGTAGTATTTAATCTAGATTTATTTGAGACTCTTGAAAATGACCTAGAGAATTACGCAAATCAAAACCTAGATATAACAAAAATGGCTTCTTTAGAAAAGGAGTTATTCAATTTTAATCAACAAGAAAAAGAAGTTAGACAAAAAATTTCAAAAGTACTATCTCAACTAAATGAGCTTTCAAATCAAAAACAAGTGCATGTTGATAACTATCAAAAGATAAAAAATGACTTTGAGAAATACGGTGGACTTGTTAAAACAGAAAGAGATAACATAATAACTGAAATAAATATTATTGATAACAATCGAAAACAAAATATAGAGAAAGTAAAGGAGTACGTTTCTAATATCCTTCCCTTCTATCTAGCAAAGAGTCTATTATTAGAAACAAGGAAACAAATCGAATATGAAGAACAATTTCAACTTTATAAGCAAATGGACTCAAAGTTAACAGAAGAGAACATCGCTAATATTCTGCTTGACTTACCAGGTACCTTTGAACTTGAAGCAAATACTACATTAAGAGTAAAAC
>JAEWIG010000280.1 GCA_023387295.1 Bacillota bacterium
GCTGTTACCACATCTGATTTTTCGATGCCAAACTTAATCGCTTCCGTCAGAGAAGGATCATAACCTAGAACAGTAATATCCGTTCCATGAAGTGTTGTAACAATTTTAATATCCTTTCCACTCATCTGCTTTGCAAGAATCGCGCAAACTGCATGCGGGATTGCATAATGAACATGAAGTAGATCAAGGTTTTCTCTATTTATCACTTCAGCCATTTTACTTGCGAGAGCGATATCGTATGGTGAATATTGAAAAACCGAATATTGATTTACCTCTACTTGATGGTAATAAATATTCGGATACATTTTATTTAATCGAAAAGGGATACTTGAAGAGATAAAGTGAATCTCATGCCCTATTTCTGCTAGCTTCTTCCCTAATTCAGTCGCAATCGCTCCTGATCCCCCTACTGTGGGGTAACATGTAATACCAATTTTTAATTTCTTTTTCATCATTCTTCTCCAAATAAATCTAGATTAATAACTAGAGGGCTTTTTTTCATAAAGCCTTCTGCATATGTCACGCCGACTTCTTTACCAAACAATCTTTCACGAGCCTCAATTGCTTCAATATAGCCATTTACTAAAGGGGTTTGAAAAGATTGTACACCTTTGGAAAATTGACTTTCATAGGCATTTAAACTAGCAATTTTTTTATCCATATAGCTTGAAATATCAATAACGAAATCAGGCTTATGAAAGCCATTTATCATATAAAAATAAAGGTTATTTACTCGATGAGGCTCTGTGTCATCTGTTTGATACTTCTTTATTGCCGCTGAAAATACAGCCTCCTCGACCAGGTGGGCACAATGACCATGGTCTGGATGCCTATCCTGAAAGTATGGTGCAAAAACAAGCTTTGGCTTATACTTTCTAACAACTTGGGCAATTTTATTTATGTATTCCTCTTGATGGAATAATCCTCTATCAGGTAAATCTAAAGTTTCTCTTAAATCGACTCCAAGTATGGTTGCAGCAGTTTTTGCTTCCTTTATTCTTGTGTCCACATTTC
Organism: Bacillota bacterium; assembly: GCA_023387295.1. Lineage (GTDB taxonomy): Bacteria > Bacillota > Bacilli > Bacillales > Cytobacillaceae > Cytobacillus. Next base: position 1,015 of record JAEWIG010000280.1, read on the forward strand.
CGTTTGAAGAAAGTTCCGCTTTCGTTAAATCACAAATCCCAATCTTTTTACCTACTGCAGCATACTTTGCTATCGTTCCCCCCATGCCAATTTCAACATCATCAGCATGAGCACCAAAAGCTAAAATATCAAGCTTTATTTGTTCCATTACGATCCCCACTTTTCCCGTTAACAAAACTTCTCCACGATAAATCTCCACGGTCAAGTCCTCTAATAAGGATCTCCGCTGTACCCATATTCGTTGCAAGTGGAACAGCATATACATCACATAAACGCATTAGAGCTGTAACATCCGGCTCATGTGGCTGTGCCGTTAAAGGATCACGGAAAAAGATGACGATATCAATCTTATTATTAGCGACCAATGCCCCTACCTCTTGGTCTCCTCCTAATGGACCAGATTGGAATCGATGTACATCCAGCCCGATTTCATTAATAATCCGTGTTCCTGTTGTGCCTGTAGCAAAAAGATTATGTGTAGCGAAAATTTGTTTATAAGCTGTAACAAAGCTTACAAGATCATTTTTCTTTTTGTCATGAGCAATTAATGCAATATTCATAATAACACTCCTTTTGTCTTTCTATTCAAGGATATTTTCTAAACCGTAAACTAGTGTATCGATTTTTAGGACTGTGTCAACAGCTAATTTTACACCTGACATAAAAGAGGCACGGTTATATGAGTCATGACGAATCGTTAATGTTTGACCTTCTGACCCAAACATAACTTGCTGATGAGCAATTAATCCAGGTAATCTAACAGAATGAATATGCATCCCCTCATAATTTGCCCCTCTTGCGCCCTGCATACTTTCTTTTTCCCCTGGGTGACCTTGGACTTTCTCATGTCTAACATCTGCGATCATTTCAGCGGTTTTGACCGCTGTTCCTGATGGGGCATCTAGCTTTTGATCATGATGTAGCTCTATTATTTCTACATCTTGAAAATACTTACCTGCCATTTGGGCAAATTTCATCATTAATACTGCACCGATAGCAAAGTTTGGAGCAATAATACAGCCGATTTCTTTATCTTCGCAAATTGCTTTTAGTTCCTCTAAGTTCTCTTTCGTAAAGCCAGTAGTCCCTACAACCGGTCTTACACCATGTTCTATTGCCGTTTTCGTATGGAACATCCCAAATTCAGGAGTCGTTAAATCAATTAAAACATGAGCATCTGTTTTTTGAAAACATTCGACAATATCCTTGTAAACTGGAATATCTAAACCAGAAAAGCCCTCTATCTCATTTAAATTCTTTCCATCGTTTTTATGGTCAATAACCGCAACTAAATGATACTGATCAGTTTTCATTACCAACTGTACCGCTTCTCTTCCCATTCGACCGCGAGGACCAGCGATCACAATATTTATTCTATTCATTTTCATGTTCTCCTTACCCATCTATTCTTGTCCAACGATCTTTATCACGCGTATTAAATTTGTTCATAACAAGGTTATGCGCACTTTCAAGGTCAATATTCAATGAGTTAGCAAAGCAAATTAACACAAACAGCATATCACCAAGCTCTTCTTCAATTGCTTTTTCCGTTTCTGTCGATTTCTTCGGCTTTTCCCCATATTGATGGTTTACTTCTCGGGCTAACTCACCCAATTCCTCCGTCATTCTAGCAAGCAATGCAAGCGGACTGAAATATCCCTCTTTAAATTGGCTAATATATGAATCGACTTCCTTCTGAAGTTCATTCATTGTTTTATTCGTCAAGCTTTCTTCACCTCTACAATATTTTCATCATCAACCATTTCCTCCTTTCATGTTAGCTAAACGAATGGCCTTTTACAAATATTTTTTCTTTAATGTACTTGATTTTCGTTGCAAGCACTTGCTTTCCACTTTCATCAATAATCAAAATTTAACATTACACTATATTCTAAATCTCATTTACAATATTAGACAAAAACTTTACCCGACATTGCCCTTATAAAATGGATCTTATATAATTAATTACGCATCTTTGATACATTTCTTGGAATTGGAGGATTTATATGAAATTAGGCTTAAAATTTAAAAATATCATTTTCATTTTGTTCGGTTCAGCAATTTTTTCATTTGGTATCGTCCATTTCAATATGCAAAATAACTTGGCAGAAGGCGGCTTTACTGGAATTACATTGTTGCTTTATTTTCTCTTTCAGTTAGATCCTTCTTATACGAATCTCATGTTAAATATCCCTGTCTTTATAGTCGGATGGAGACTATTAGGGAGAACTGCATTTCTATATACTCTAATTGGAACCTTAAGTGTTTCTGTTTTCCTATGGATTTTCCAACGAAATCAATTTCATATTCCTCTTACTGAAGATTTAATGCTTGCAGCTTTATTTGCAGGTGTTTTCATCGGTGTCGGGCTTGGAATTATTTTTCGGTACGGCGGAACAACTGGTGGAGTAGACATTATCGCACGACTTGTTAATAAATATACTGGTATTAGTATGGGTAAAACAATGTTCGCTTTCGATACAGTCGTTATTACACTCTCCCTCATTTTCTATTTGTCATATAAAGAAGCTATGTACACGCTGGTTTGTGTATTTATCGGTGCAAGAGTCATTGATTTCATGCAAGAAGGAGCATATGCAGCAAGAGGAGCAATGATTATTTCAGACTTAAATGATAATATTGCCTCAAAAATAATGAATGAAATGGAACGAGGTGTAACCGTCTTAAAAGCCCATGGTGCTTTTTCAAAAAAAGAACGAGAAGTCCTTTATTGCGTTGTCCAGAAAAATGAAATCGTTCGTTTAAAAAATATAATTACGTCAGTCGATCCTCATGCCTTTGTTTCAGTCAGTTATGTGAATGATGTACTTGGAGAAGGCTTTACACTAGATGAAAATAAAAAGCCACTTGAATAAGAAAAGCGGAAGCGCCTCGGTCAGCCCCGACAAGCATAAGGCGAGCCAGCGTGAAGGTTGTTTTTTAACCTTCATGATGGATTGACTTATGACCTCAAGGTCGACAAAAACGCGACGTCCTATCGCATTGTCGACACTAGCACATCCTGTGCGTCGGGGCTAGGCGCTGGAGCTAGACAAGAAAAGCGGAAGCTAGACACACAAATATATCCATCCTACTAAAAAACCAGCCATTTGGCTGGTTTTAGTCGTCTTGTCTACTCATACCTGTATAAATTAAAATGAGACGAAGCATTTCTAATACTGCAACCAAAGCGGCAGCAACATATGTTAATGCTGCAGCATTTAACACCTTTTTTGTCTCTCTTTCTTCATCATTTCTAATAATTCCTAAGCCTACAATTTCATCCATTGCACGACTTGATGCATTAAACTCAACAGGCAATGTAACAAGCTGGAAAACAACCGCAGCGGCCATGAAAATAATTCCTAACATGACAAAATTACTTAGACCAGCAATAAAACCTATCATAATCAATATCCAAGAGAAATTTGATCCAATATTAGCTACTGGTACGAGTGAATGACGGAAACGCAAAAATGCATAGTCCTCTTGGTCCTGAACAGCATGTCCACATTCATGGGCTGCAATTGCCGCCGCGGCTACAGAATGTCCATGATAATTTGCTGTTGACAGCCGAACAGTCTTTGAGCGTGGATCGTAGTGGTCAGATAATTGCCCACGTGTTTCTTCAACACCTACATGAAACAGTCCATGAGAATCTAAAATTCTTCTCGCAACCTCTGCTCCTCTCATCTGTGAAGAAGAAGGAACCTTCGAATATTTTGCATATGTCCCTTTTACCTTCATCTGTGCCCATAGAGGCACTAAAATGATGATCGCAAAGTAAATAATGTATGTTCCCATTATTGTACCTCCTATATTTGTCAGATTTAGTATCGAGTTTACACACTTATTTTTATTACATTATATTTTATTTTTTTAAAATAATAATGTCAATCTTTATGGTCTCTTGAACGACCTTTCTGCTTCTCATTTTCTTTCTCACCCTTATACTTTCTCCAACCAACGTACGATAGAGTCAATATAATTATACTTCCCGTCGAGATAATAACCCACCATAATGAGGGGTCTGCTTCATCTTCTCCCATATCATCAAATAAAAGCTGTAAATCAGTCTCAAGCGCTTCAAGTTCTTGCAGATGGTCACTACCAGTTAATATTTGCGGGCGATATCTATCTATATAATTAATGCGGGTATCCAATTGCTGGATTCGTCCTACTTCCACACTCAGCTTCATACTTGGATAGATCGTGTCATATAAAGATAAAAATGAATTAAGCTTTGAATGAAAATTCTCTTTATCACCACTGTCTGCTGCTTCCTTTACTTCAGTGAGAGTTGACATGATAGGAGCTTCCATCTCTGTCCAAAGTGGCTTATATTTAGATGCAATAGTGTCTATGACAAGTCTAAATTTCGTCACTCGAGATATTCTTTCTTCATGATTCATTGCAACATTAGCGGCAGCTTGTACTGCTTCATCATGTGAAAGAGTAACGATTCTTAGCTCATCAGATGTAAAAGAACGTTCTACATTAGAAACAGATAGAAACTGCTCGGAAAAATAATCAAGCAGTTTTTTTGCATCCTCATATCGTCCAAGCTTGACCATTTGTAATGCTTCATCAGATAATTTATCCAATCTATCTATAGCAGATGACTCTTTAGCGTGTATTGGAATAGGTATAAATAAGAAAATAACGATAATCACTAATATAATAATTGCTCTCATACTTGTCCCCCCTCAAATCACTATTAAAAATGTATGAGTGATTGGACAAGGTTAGACCAAAAATCAACTATGTAATCTTTTATTCTATTCGGCACATTTTAAAAGAAATCTCCTTTAATTTATAGTTAGCTTGAAGCGATTTTTTCTTAATGTTAAAAAGGCCGTTATGCCGATAGAAGCCATGCTTAACCAAAAAGTAAAATAGCCAATTTGTGGGATATATAGATCCAAAACCTGATAGCGTGGTAGCATCAAAAACACATAATCTATCACATCATTATGTAATGTCCAGATTGCAGTCACAATAAGGTGCCAAAGTTTGATTCGGTAAAAAGGAGCATAAAGTACACCTTGCACTGCCATTGCACCGTGAGAAAAAATTAACATCAACGCAATAGGATCAAGTTCCCCAGTTACTTTATATGCAAGAATATTCATAACAACAGCCCATACCCCATACTTGATAAGGGTGACAATAGCTAGTGCCTCAAGAAGTGGCCAATTTGTGCGAAGTAAAAAGGCTATTAGCACAAATACAAAGAATAAACTAGCTGTTGGACTATCTGGAACAAATGGAAGAAAAATGGTTGGAGTTTCCGCTAGTTGAGGCCCATACCATACATAACCATAAATGGTTCCAGCAATATTAATAATAAGTAACAGCCACAGGACTGTTCGATTAGCAAACAAAGGATAAACCCATTTCATAAATGCCCTCTTCTCTATAAAAAATTAATATTTACCATAATATTATCATATGGACCTCATAAAAAAGGAAGTACGACTTCTAAATAAGCTAAAAAAGACTGACGATAAAATCGTCAGTCTTTCATACTATTTGCTAGTTAGTGTTGAGATATACTCAGCAAGTGCGTCTAATTCCTCATCAGTACCTTTGTACAAGCCGCCAGGCATTGCACCTTTACCATTTTTAGCGATATCTTTTACTTCATCTGGTGTTAAACCTGTATCGATGAGAGCAGGTGAACCTGCACCACCTTGAAGTTCACCACCGTGACAAGATAAACAGCTATTCGCTTCAAGAATCTTATAGCCTTCAGCTGCTGTATCAATTTCCACTTCTGCAACAATTTTTCCTTGGTTAGCAGCAGCTTCCCAGTTATGATTCGCAACTGATTGCCAAGTTAAAAATGTAATTCCTGCTATTGCCAGTAGCATAAAACCTGTTGCAAAAGGACGTTTAGAAGGACGACGCTCTGGGCCACGATCTATGAATGGAGCTAGTAATAATGCTCCGAAAGCAAGACCTGGAATAATAAATGCTCCTACTGCATTCCATGGACCTGATGCGTAAGTATATTTTAATAATTGGTATAAGAATAAGAAATACCAGTCTGGCAAAGGAATATAAGCTGTATCACTCGGATCTGCGATTTTTTCTAGCGGTGGCTCATGTGCAATGGTTAAACATAAAAATCCAACTAAGAAAACTGCACCTATCATCCATTCTTTTAACAGGAAGTTAGGCCAGAACGCCTCTGTTTTACCAGGATACTCAGAATAATCCTTGGGGATATTCTTCATTCGTCCAGTAGCTGGTACACGAGAGTCACCAACGAATTTCATACCTTTTCCGCGATGCATTGGGCGATTCCCCCTCCTTTTTCAAAAAATTAAAAGCTCCTTTAATTTTACAATGGTCCAGAAATACCTTGTTTACGGATCATGACAAAGTGGGCAGCCATTAAGCCAAATAATGCTGCTGGTAGGAAAAATACATGAATCGCAAAGAAACGTGTAATCGTTTGTGCTCCAACAATATCCGAATCTCCAGCAATTAGGATTTTCAAATATTCACCAATTAATGGAGTAGATTCAATAATTGTAATCGTTACTTTAGTAGCGAATAATGCTTTCATATCCCAAGGTAATAAATAACCTGTTAAACCAAGTGCAAGCATAACAAAGAAAATAAGTACTCCGACAATCCAGTTTAACTCACGAGGTTTTTTATACGCGCCTTGGAAGAAAACACGTAAAGTATGTAAAAACATCATTACGATAACTAAACTTGCACCCCAATGGTGCATACCACGAACAATTTGACCAAATGCTACATGATTTTGTAAGTAATACACGGATTCCCATGCATTTTTAATATCTGGAACATAATACATCGTTAAGAACATTCCAGATAAAATTTGAATTACAGTAACGAAGAACGTTAGACCACCGAAGCAGTAAACAAAAGCAGAAAAGTGATGCGCAGGGTTAACATGCTCTGGCACTTCATGATCTGCGATATCGCGCCACAGAGGAGTAATATCTAAACGTTCATCTACCCAATCATAAATTTTGTTTAGCAATGATTACGCCCCCTTTTTTGGCTCAGCCTTACCTAAATACAAATAACCGTCTTTTTCGATATAAGGATATACATCCAGTGGTGCAAACGGTGGTGTACCTGGTACGTTTATACCATCTTTCGTGTAAAGTCCTCCATGACACGGACAGTAGAAATGATTTGGGTTTGATTTATCTGTTTCCCAGTCAACCATACAACCTAAGTGCTTACATACAGGAGACAGTGCAATAATTTCTCCTTTGTCATCCTTATATACCCATGCAGTACCAGTAACCTCAGATTCATACCAAGCATCCTGCTGCTCAAACTTAAAGTCAACACGTGTTGGAACATCAGTGATATCTGCAACTTTTTGTGTAGTCGGAATGAAGTCGCTTTCAGCTTTTGCCTGAAGAACAGGATCAATCGCGAAACGGACCATTGGCATTAGAATTCCTGCAGCCATGAAACCGCCTACACCGGTTAGAGTATAGTTTAAGAATTGACGTCTTGAAACTTGATTTTTGCTCATATTTTTCCCCCCTCTGTTATAAAGTGAAGTCTGACGGACAAAAATAGTACAATATAAAACTAGGACATAACCATGATATACAAATATGTATTGAAGATCA
>JAEWIG010000307.1 GCA_023387295.1 Bacillota bacterium
GTTTTACTAGACATCCGTGATCGAAACATCCTGTTTCCTAAGCCAGTTGATCGTAAAACGATTAGCACTGCGAAAATGGTGCATGTTATCATTTATTTGTCTTTCCTTACTATCGCGCTTGTCAGTATTCCTTTGATCGTTGGGCTTATTAAAAACGGGGTCTTGTTTTTTCTCGTTTCAGTCGTAAATATTATTCTGATTGACCTGTTGGTCGTTGCGTTAACCGCTCTTATCTATTTCACTATTTTGCGATTCTTTGATGGAGAAAAATTAAAAGATATTATTAATTATGTCCAAATTGGGTTATCACTGATGATTATGGTTGGGTACCAATTGCTTGTTCGCTCTTTTCAGTTTATTGACTTAACCGTTTCGCTTGAACTGCAATGGTGGCAAATATTTATCTTTCCGATGTGGTATGGGGCAAATATAGAAATGATGATGAATGGTGCCTTTCAACCGTTTTACCTTTTCTTTTCAGCTTTTGGAATCCTGATACCTCTCTTATCCATTTGGATTTATCTGAAATTTAATCATGCTTTTGAACAAAACCTTCAAAAACTCACTTATCATGGAAAAGTAAAGGAAACTAAACAGAGTAAACTCCGTCAATGGTTCCTTAAAGTCATTTGTCACTCAAATGAAGAAAGAGCCTTTTTCCGATTTGCCAGTTCCATGATGAAAAATGAACGAGAGTTTAAGTTGAAGGTCTATCCATCATTAGGTTTTTCCATCGTGATTCCTTTTCTTTTTATCATAAATGGATTTAATACCACTCTTGATCATCTATCCACTAGCAAATCATATGTATCTATTTACTCTAGCTTAATCATGATCCCGACCATAATACTCCTCCTGAAGTTTTCAGGAAAATATAAGGGTGCGTGGATTTACAGGGTTTCTCCAATACAACAACTAAAACCGATATTCAGTGGTACGATAAAGGCGTTTATCTTTAAATTATATTTACCCATTTTCTTACTTTTAAGTGCAGTATTTATTGCATTATTTGGAGTGAGAATTTTACCAGATCTTGTAGTTGTATTTTTAAATGCCTGCACTTATGCAGTCATTTGTTTTATGATCCTTAAAAAGTCTATTCCCTTCTCGGAGTCTTTTGAAGAGTATAATCAAAACAACAACGCTGCCCTTCTATTCGGTCTAATGCTGTTTGTTGCATTGTTTGCTGGTCTACATTTTATCAGCACTTTGTTCGCTTATGGAATCTATCTATATATGGTGTTTGCTATCATTTGTTTGGCTACGCTTTGGAAACTAGCTTTCAAGATTACTTGGGATAAGATTATGGGATAAATTGTTGAGAAGCGAAGCGAATAAAGGATTCTAAATTGATTATGTAGAATATTGACATTAATACCAAGAGAAGGAGTGGTAAAATAGTGAATCAGGTTTGTGTTATAAGTATTTACGTGCCAAATTTAAACAAAGCAATTGACTTTTATACCAATACTTTAGGTTTTGAATTAAACAAGCAGTATGGCCCTAATATTGCATCACTTGTACACGGAGAGTTACCAATTATTTTAGAGGAGAACCATAATACAACTTTTAATCAAGATACTAAAATTACCGGAGTTGTATTAGGATTGAGAACTGAAGATATATATGAAACGGTTAGATTCTTAAAAGATAAAGAAGTTGAATTTATTGTAGATGAACCAACTAATTGTCCTCCAGGAAAATATATTAGTTTCAGAGACCCCTTCGGAAATATTTTAGAATATCTCCAATTTGAAAATCTGTAAAATTTAATACCGAGGGGAAGAAAATTTCGAAAAAAATTAGGAATCGTTATTTCCGTCATAGTTATTCTTGGTTTTTTTACTATTTATCTGCCTAAACAAGAAGGAACGGACCAAGCTTATTTATTGCCTTCGGGTTTTGAAGGGTGTGTGGTGATTTACTACAATGTGAAAGGTGCACCACCACTAAAAATAGAAAACAATGAAATGATTTATAGAGTTTCTGAAAATGGAGTAATCGAAACTTCCTCACCTTCCGATATAGGTTGGGCTAGTAAAAAAAGTTTTGGTCAGTTACTGATTGATAAAGCCTGTATCGTATATTACCAAATAATCATAGATACAGGCTTTTTCAAAATTTATTCTTCAACTATCGCACCCCTTAAGTTAAAGTATATTTCTTCACATTTTTTCCTTGTTCATATCTTCTGCTGTGTCCAAATTTTATAGATAGTTTGACCGCCTATTTTTGTTTCTTCTGTACAGACATCTACTTGTAAATTGTTATAATCAGCCCATTGAGGGAAAAAAGTTGCTAAATATTTAATTACTTTATCGTCAGGTGTTACATATCCAACATTAATTTGATTACCTAAATAAGCAACAAAATCTGGATATAAAGCATCTGCCCATTCTTTAGCTTCAATATCCGAACCAAAAATACGATTATCCTCTTTATAGCCACCATTTATCCATTTTACATTATCCATGTATAGAAACACACCTCGTTACTTAGAAATTTCATTCCCTCCATTTAATCTTTTGACCTCTTTCTCTAAATAATCAAGACGTTTATGGATTCTATAAATAATTGGAAGATATGCAATTGCGACAATAATTAACCATCCCATTTATTAACTCCCCCTTTATCACAATGGATAATTTTTCATTAATTGTAACGTCTCACCTATCTTGATGCTCAATTTCTTATTAAGCTAAACTGCGCCGTTATTGCAATAAGAAAAAAGGGGTAGTCGCAGCTATCCCATCTTGAAGTAATGCACCAGTTTGTTCAACAAAGTTACTTACTATTATTATGCAGTTCAAATGACTCTTCAAAGTCATCCCATTTTACATTTACTTTTATTACTTCATCTTTACCTACTTTTGCCCCGCCTTTTGAACTACCTAAATTTGAAAACGTTACTTTTGATGGGGGAGCAGTGAACTCTTCAGTCTTTTTCCCACTACTACTAATAGTTTCATAAGAGTATTCAAGTTTTTGTAATGAAGACAACTCTTCTAAAGACCCTTTATATTTTAATACGAACTCATAGCTATCTTCGTTCGAATAAGTTTTTCTCCCATTTTTTTCTCCCCATTTTTCTGTTCCTTTATAGGAGTATTCAGCTTCCCATTTTTCACTTTCTCCTCTAAATTTATAATCATTGTTCGTAGTTTCTGAACAAGCTGTTAAAAGCATTATTGTGAATAGTAAAGTAATTATTTTCTTCAATTTATCTCCCCCCTAAAAAATATGAATGAATTCTCTCAATATATTAACTATTTCAATACGCTGGAAGAAATACCTCATCTTCCACTAACCCACATCATTAGTTCATTAAGAAAAGCGATTCTTATTAAAGAATCGCCCCGTTTCTAGAAGATCGAATTTAAAAAAGCTAAAAAAAGAAGTATCAATCTTTAGGATTAACATCCTTCATAATCATGGAATGGAATTGAATTAAAGCAATTTTTTCAATTTGGAACTTTGTGGTGATTAAAATTCACAGGAATTTTTCAGACGTTTTTTAAAACTCGTTTTAATTGACGGTTTCATACCGCATCAGCATTGAACCACTTGTTTCGTAAAGCTTGGTTTCTATCAACTTCATGTCGTGACGTGTTTCTATGTTGTCGAAGTAACGTTTTCCGCTACCCAAAATGACTGGATGAATGATGATTCGGAGTTCATCAAGTAAACTAGCATTAATCAAACTTTGAACAAGACCTGCACTCGCAGGAACAATGATATCTCCCTTGATCTCTCTTTTAAGCTCCCTTACTTTCGACATTACATCATAGTTAAGCAGAGAAATGGTATCATCGTAGTCTCCCCAGTGAATTACAGTAAGTTCATTATTATTAGTTGCTACATACTTTTGAGTTTTATTCATGGCGTCAGCCCAATCCCCCTCTTGGAACGGCCAATATCCTGCAAAGCCTTCATATGTGACCCGCCCCATCAAGATTGCGTCAGCCTTCTGGAAGATGGCAAGACCATCATTTGTGGAATCCACGATGCCAGGCATTGCCCAGCTTACCATATTGTTTTCTTCACCATTCGGCCCCGTAAAGATACCATCTAATGTATTGCTTACGTTTGCAATTATTTTCCCCATATATCCTCCTCTATTCTTCTTGAATTTATCGAGTAAAAGCATCTTCTGAATTAACTTCGATTTACTTACGAATGATCCCTTCTATTAATCAAAAAAATGGCCCTTTAGTTTAAAAAATCATTTTGATAATTCCAAAAAGAATTTTCTTATATCATTTGGTAATTCTTCAACTGCAAGAACTTTTAACCTTTCAGTTCCTGGAGAAGTCATAATGATATAAGACTTTTTATCAAACTCAAGTAGAGTAAATTGTCCTATTCTATTTGCTGAATTACCTTGAATGTAGTCAAAGACTTCTTCTGTAAAATTGCTCTCATAGCCGTCTAAAATTAGTTTTTGCGCTTCGTCAAAGCTATCTACAAAATGCAATTTCTGATACAATTCAAGAGAATTTTTAGGTGTAAATAAATATACATAATACAATGAACTACCTGCTATTATTAAGACTAAAATAAAGAATACAAGCCAATCTTTGTGTGTTTTTTTCTTTGTTACCACCAATTATTCTCCCCCATAAATGACCCATAAATATTAAAGACGAGTTCCTAAATAAACCCACCCTATTCTTGCACACCCTTGTTTGTTTATTGCGCTCATAAATCTATTCAATGTTGGCAAAAACAATGATATCAAAACATAATTATTTATCCTTACTCATCCCCACCACTGAAAGAATTAGACCTAAAATAACAATAATGTACTCAAACCCATTAAAATCTATATTGTTATCAAGAACTAATATCCCTCCTACTAACGAAACATGTAAACCAAAAAACATATATTTTTTTCCTGAGTCTACTTTTTTCAAAATTACGTAAATTGAATATAGTAAATAGATTAATAAAGGAATTACAATAAAAACAAAAACAAAAATATTGACCATTGGACTCATTTTTCATTTCCCCCTTGAAAAAATATCCATATTTCGATATCTAAGACTAACCCTTCATAAACTTAATAATTATTCGACATAAAGTAATAAAAGTGTTCCTAAACAATCTTGCTCGATTCATTAATAAAGGCCATTAAAAGTATCTTTTTAATATGTATACTCATTCATTCTTCTCTCATTATATCGAATCATTCATTCATTCATTAATTAAACAAACTACTTAAAAAAGCGAATACCACAATGTGAACCGGTTTATTTCTTTTACTTCCTCAACTCACTATATTGCATATGAATTCTGTTTTCTGGTTTTTTGTCTACCGTATATAGCACTATAAGGAAAAACCATTCTAAGGGTTTCATTAAGAGATAAATTATGTCTGCGGACCATTTTGAATTGATATGTCTACTTATTGGATAGCCATATCTATCGTAAAAGTTACGGATGACTTTATGGAAGGTTGGCATATATTGTTCTAGAATATTCTCAAATGCATTAGCAATCAGCAGCTGGCGGTTCACAGGGATTCTTAATCCTCTTCTAATGCCCGCTCTGATTGGTTTGACTAATTTTTTATGCCCTTTAGCAGAGACCGTGCACAAATAATGCCCGTCAACCTCTTCTATTACCACTGGTTTTGGCGCAGGGATATTTGAATAATTGAAAGAGCTTGTTTCAAGGAACACACGGATAAAGCTGTCTGGGCGTTGTCCAAACAGGACCAAAATCAGCTGGATGATGACCAAGACAGGAAATAAACATATTGCCCATAGTTTTGACATCTTTTGATAGTTATTAGATATTCTGTAGAGAAATAGCATAAATTTATTGTTGTACTCAGTCTCTTGTTCATTCTGGCTATCAAGAAATTGATTCAGGGAATCTTTCAACCTTGCGATATATAAAAAAAATAGTGATAGAAAGCTAAATTGTAGAAGGGGGACCGAATATTTTTCACCATCGTGTGAGAAGCCTGTATGAGTAAGATAGGCAACTGCAAATA
>JAEWIG010000336.1 GCA_023387295.1 Bacillota bacterium
GCCCATGCTAGCGACAAGTTAGCATGGGCTTTTTCTAATTTATATACGAACAAAGGGGATGGGAGAAATTTTTCACGACCAAACAAAGGGGTAAGTGTTTGTTGGTGAACAACTTCATGTCTAAAGAATAACACGGAAAAATTAAAGTGACAATAAGTTTGTGTTTTTCTTCACAATATTGTCAAATAATCATACGAAATGAAAAGAATCATCACCTATATTTTCCCTTAAAAGCTTATTCATGTTAATGAAAATGCATATTAAAAGGACAAACACATATAATTTAGAAGTCTATCAATTTTCGGAGGTATCTAACTTGAAAAAATACGCCGGTTTTTTAATGGTTGTCCTAATCATCTTTTCTTTTGTATTAAACATATTTGGACTAATGAAAATATTCCCCATCTATATTACTTCTCCGGTCCTCTTTATTTCACTATTCATTTTTGTTTTTAGTCTAAATGAACGAAAAAAGTTTAAAGGATTCTGAATGTGCCCCTCACCCAAATTAAGAGGAAAGAAACTCATAGCTTTTATTCCCTCTCAATTAAAAGAACATTTATTAGCCTAAAAGCTTTTCCATTTCATCTAACTTTTCTGCAAATACTTTACACGCCTCTTCAATTGGCTGAGCACTTGTCATATCTACGCCAGCCTTCTTTAATACTTCAATCGGATAATCAGAGCTTCCTGATTTTAAAAACTCGATATAACGCTCCACTGCTGGTTGCCCTTCTTCTAAAATTTGCTTACTTAAAGCTGTTGCCGCACTATAGCCTGTAGCATATTGATACACATAGTAGTTATAGTAGAAATGTGGAATCCTCGCCCATTCTAAGCCAATTTCCTCGTCAAGGACAATATCTTCCTCACCAAAATATTTTTTATTCAGCTCATAATACTCCTTCGTTAACGAGTCTGCCGTCAACGCCTCACCATTTTGCACCATTTGATGAATAATATGTTCAAACTCAGCAAACATCGTTTGGCGGAATACTGTCCCTCTAAAACCTTCAAGAAAATGATTCAATAGAAATAATCGTTTTTTCTCATCATCTACCGTTTTCAGTAAATAGTCATTTAATAGCGCCTCATTACATGTAGATGCAACTTCAGCAACAAAAATCGAGTAGTCTCCATATGGATAGGGTTGCGTTTTTCTCGTGTAATAGCTATGGACAGAATGACCAAATTCGTGAGCGAGTGTGAATAGGTTATTCACATTATCCTGCCAGTTCATCAGAATATATGGGTTTGTACCGTAAGCACCAGATGAATAAGCACCACTTCTCTTCCCTTTATTTTCATGAACATCAACCCAACGATTTTCAAAGCCTTCCTTCAACACATTTAAGTAATCTTCTCCAAGTGGGGCTAATCCATTTAAAACATAGTCTTTCGCTTCGTCATATTTAACTTCCATTTTCACATCTTTAACAAGGGGAGTATAAAGATCATACATATGTAGCTCTTCAACCCCAAGAACCTTTTTGCGCAGCTTGACATAGCGGTGCATTAAATGAAGATTATCATTAACTGTTTTCACTAGATTTTCATAAACCGTTTCAGGAATATTATTAGCCGCTAAGGCAGAATGACGTGCAGATTCATAGTTCCTAATTTTCGCATAGAAATTATTCTTCTTTACATTTCCACTCAACGTACTGGCAAATGTATTGCGGAATTTTCCATATGTGTCATATACTGCTTTGAACGCATCGTGACGAACCCGCTGGTCATCGCTTTCAAGAAAACGGATATAGCGGCCATGTGTTATCTCAACCTCAGCTCCGTTCTCATCCTTAATCGATGGAAACTCGAGATCAGCATTGTTCAGCATACCAAAAGTATTGCTTGAAGCTCCCAGTGCCTCTGAAGCTTGTGCTAATAGTGCTTCTTGTTCTGCTGATAATACATGTGGACGTTGAAGATTAAGCTCTGCAAAAGACTGTTTATATAATTGGAGATCTTGCTTTTCTTCTAAAAACTGATTTATTTTCTCTTCATCAACAGCTAGAATTTCTGGAACAATGTAAGCTAATTCACTAGCTGCTTGAGAATAAAGGTTTTTGATCCGGTCATCCATTCCTTGATAAAATGAATTTGTCGTGTCTTGATCATAGCGCATATGTGAATATGTATATAATTTTCCTAAACGCTCCATTAGATGGTCTTGGTATTGCAATGCTTCATATAATAAGTCTGCACTTTCTCCAAGCTTTCCCTGATATTCTTTTGCCTTTGGAATTAAACCACTAACTTCTTTAAACTCATTATTCCATTCTTCATCACTTAAGAAAATATCCTCTAGTCTCCATGTGTCTTCAACTGCAATTTCACTTCGGTTTGGAAGTTTTTTTACTGCTGCTTCATTTGTCATTTAGATGTCCTCCATTCGAATATTTCAATAATCAATAAACCTAATTATACTATTATTTCGCTTTCCGAAAAAAAATTCCTGCATTTTTCATTCATTTTCTCCGTTTCCTATCTATTTTACCCATTTAGAAAGGTATTTACATTTTAATTATCCATGCTCACATGTTTTCTCATGCTCTCGAGAATAATTCCGCCATATTTATGATAATATTCTCGCTCCATTTCATCCTGCTGTATTTGGTTTTCCGCAATCGATAAAGGGAAAATTAGCTTAAAACGAACTCCACGTTTCTTCTGAACAATGTTTGTCGCAACGAGCAATTCAATGTATTCCTTTACTGCACTTTCATAATTGTTTTGATTAAGTGGAATCTCCCTAAGGCTTATCATATTATTTCGTAATCTTGTTCTAAATGAATGGAGAATTTGTCCTATAGAAACTGATTCTTCTTCTTTAAGCATATCGATGATTATATAGCTTTGCCACTGAATGGATGGTGTTTCAATAAATGGTGCGTGGATAACAGGAAGGCCGATTGCTGGGGGGAGTAAACTAGGAATCATGAAGCTCGAATACAACTCTTGAAAAAATTTATTATTTGGCGTGCCATAAAAAGCAGCCGTATTTTTCCATTTTCTTATTTCAGTTCTCCAATCTTCAAGCGGAAAATCATGACGATCCAATGGATGCAACAAATCCAAAAGCTTTGCCTTTGATAATTTAATAACAGAAAACTGTGTTTGAATATTTTTAACAGAAATCGGAGTTATATGCGTCATGAAAATGAGGTCGTTTGTTAAGGGACAAAATGCTGGGAGAGACCAATGTTGAGATGGAGTTTTTCGAAGAAATAAATAATCAAAAGAGGACAGTGAAGCTTGAGAAAATCCTTTTCGTTTAATATTTTTCCCTCCTAAGATCCAAATAGGGGTTATGTTTGCTTTTTGGTAACTTATTGTCCTTTTTTTAAACAAGTCACTAGGTATTGGCGAACATTGGTATTCTATCGCATACTTTCTACCATTATAGACAAAACCAATATCAGACCGCTGAGCGATGGTTTGCTCATATTGTTCGAGAACCGGTTCTACTCCTTGCGTGTGCAGCCATTTAAACAATTGTACCTTTCCTTGTAAATGATACTCTGATTCACGTTCATAGCTTTCTGTACAACTCGTTCCCTTCTTATGAGCAAAATGAGGAATTCTCTTCTTACCGATTTTTAGAATTACCTCTTCTTGACATTCGGGGCAAAAAAAGACTTCGTTTTTCCTAAGCTTTCTTAAATGCTCTTGATTTCGATTCATGGCTAAGCTTATCCTATCACCATGCATTGTTTTTGCTACAAGCATCTTATCAGCTCCTTTCAATGTTGAACTATTTCGACACAAACGGACATAAACCTTTATTTTTGCTGAATTTTAGCGAAAGACTGAATAAAAATGGACACGAACTTTTTTCTTTACACAAAAGTTCGTATCCTCCTAAATAAATATTTTTATATTTTACTAACTTATCAGCTTTTACAGTAACGGTGAAAGCAGCCTTGAAGTCGATTCGATAATGCGATAACCGATATGTCTTTTCTTAAACTTCCCATTCTCGATTTCCTTTGAATGGTTTAAATCATTGATGTATTCCTTAACAAGTTTGTCTGTACTTCTCGTTCGATATAAAAACGCATTCACTTCGAAATTCAGATGAAAGCTTCTCATATCCATATTAGCAGTACCGATTGAAGCCAATTCATCATCAATTATGACAATTTTGCTATGCATAAAACCCTTTTCATATTCAAAAATTCTTACACCAGCTTCTAATAATTCCGGAAAATAAGAACGAGAAGCATGAAATACAATTTTCTTATCTGGTCTTTGAGGTACAAGTAACCTTACGTCAATTCCACTTAAAGCTGCAATTTTCAAAGCAGAAAAAATA
>JAEWIG010000350.1 GCA_023387295.1 Bacillota bacterium
AAAAAATATCTTCGTCTGGAATAAAATACGGCGATGCAATCCATACTGACTTTTCCGCAGAGGTAATCATCGAGAAAAAAATGTTCTTTATGACACTCCATTCAGTATCAGGGCCACCTGCCATTATTTGTACCCCTCCGTGAATGTTCTCTTCTAGGTCTGGAGATAAATACTCTGCTGTTAAAATGTTTTTATTTGTCATATAATACCAATCTTGCAGGAAAATTAATTGCAGGCTCCGAACAGCTTCTCCTTTCAGTTGCATATGGGTATCACGCCAATAGCCAAAGCTCTCATCACGTCCTAAATATTCGTCACCTATATTTAGTCCACCTACAAAGCCAATACTTCCATCAATGACAATAATTTTACGATGATTACGGAAATTATCTTTGCTACTTAGAAATGGAAGTTTCACTGGCCCAAAAGGAATCATTTCAACACCAGCTTCTCGCAAATCCAAAATATACTTTTTGGATAACTGAAAGGAGCCTACTGCATCATATAGAAAGCGGACCTTAACCCCTTCTTTTGCTTTCTGAATTAAGATATCTTTTATTTCCTGTCCAATTTTATCGTGCCGAACAATATAATATTCTAAATGAATATGATGTGTCGCTTCCTTTAATGCTTCTAATATTGCTTCAAAGGTTTCGTCTCCATCTGTTAAAACTTTAGTTTGTGTTGCAAAGGAAATTGGGCTATTGCCCAGTTTTTGAGCTAAGTAAAATAATTTCCTCTGATGGTCCCCCATTTGTTCCATTTTTTCAACATTCGAAGGATCAATTTCTCCTTCTATTTTTATAAATGCTTTTTTATCCAGAAAATATTTTTCACGGAACATTTTTTCTTTGCGATAATTTCGGCCAAACAATATATAAAAAACGAATCCAACTAAAGGAAAACTGCCTAATACGACTAACCATGTTAATGTTTGTGATGGGTGGCGGTTTTCTAAAAATATGACAAAACCAATAAATATAACGGACATAGTCATTAAAATACTAGCATATCCTAAATATCCACCCGTTAGCTCCACGTAATGATCATAAATAAAGATAAGTCCGATCAAAAGACTAATAAATAAACCGATTCTTACTGTATTTTTCATTTATTCACCTACTCTAATAAATGCATAAGCGCCTTCGTAACCTCCGATAAGCATAAGACGAGCCTCATAGAAAAGGAGTTCTTTACCTTTCTGAGAGGGACTTATGACCACTAGAGGGTCAGGCGCTAGGGCTAGATTATTTCCTATCATTTAAAAGGTATACTTTTTATCTTATAAAAAAACCGATTTCATCTCTGAAATCGGCAATTATTTAAAATACGACCTTAATTGTTCAAAAACATGACCATCGATAATCAGTTTTCCGTATTCTTCGAGACGATAAATCGTTAATTGTGTTTCCTGTCCATACTCCAGTAATATAGACAACGTATCATCAATTTCATCCTCACTAAATAGCTCCTCAGGAAATTCAACATACAAATAATATTTATTTTCGAAGGAATACAGCTTGGTTGTAATTGTATCTAAACCTACTCGTTTTGACAGAGAGAGTATATCTTCAAAATCATTAAATGTTAAGAGAAAATCTAGATCTTCCTCAAGTTCTAACTCTTCCATATCATGATTAAAGTGCTGATCGAGCATATTTTCAATCCGCTCATCAACAGGAGTATCCTTTTGCTTATTTTCTGGAATTGGGAGTTCAAACTTTTGTCCATCCTTTGTCAGCTGTGCTTGCGTAACAAGAATTTCTAAACCTTTATCAAGTGCTTGAACTTGAATCCAAAGTGGACCATCGACTGTAAATTCTTCTTCTTGATGTACCTCATCCATCATTTCCCAAAAAAGCTCCTCACTACGCTCACGATTATACCAGATCTCGTCACGTTCGAAGCCTCTTTCTTCTATATCAACATACGAAATATAAAACTTTACAGTATTATCATTAATACGTTCAATTTCCATTTTGCAACTCTCCCTTCTGGATATTGCACCTTGTACTTTCATTTTATGACAAAAAGAGCATAAAGGGAATTAAAAAAACTTATCTTTTGAAAAACCATTAAATGCCTATCATTTTTCATTGTATTGTACCAAACATTTTGATCTTTCTCAAATAGAATTGTTTAATTAGAAAAAATCAAAAGACCTTCAATCTGCGAAAGAAGGTCAGAGGAAACATATAAAAAATATGCTCAAAATCAAACAATTCGTGTTAATTAACCATTCGTTGTGCTTCACGAAGCTGGAATGTCCGTACTCCTCTAGGAAGGAAACGTCTAATTTCATCTTCGTTGTAGCCAACCTGCAAACGCTTTTCATCAATAATAATTGGACGGCGCAGCAAGCCAGGATTATCCCTAATTAACTCAAATAAATTTTGAAGAGGCATTGTCTCCAAATTAACATTCAATTTTTGAAAAGTCTTTGAACGTGTGGAAATGATTTCATCAGTACCATCTTCTGTCATTCGAAGAATTTCTTTAATCTCTTCAATTGTAAGTGATTCTGAAAAAATATTTCTTTCTTTATAAGCAATATCATGTTCTTCAAGCCATGATTTCGCTTTCCTACAAGATGTACAACTTGGTGAAGTGTATAATGTGACCATTTTACAAATTCACTCCCTTATTTTAGACATATAGATCGATAAACGGTAATTGTTTGTTTAATAATGGACAAGTACACATTTTAAATTAAAATCACTTTAAATAAGTAATCTATATTAACTATTATACACCAAGAATATATGTTTTGGTATATATTTTTTAAAATGGTAAAAGAGCCTTATTCATTGACTAAACAATTTTTGCAACACTAATATATAAGACGATTGAAGAAACAAAAAGTTTCAATTATTTATAGATTTTTTTCTTCGACACAAATTATTCATATTTACATTAGCTTTATTTTTTCATTTTTTCTCAATTACATTTTTTAAATGAAAATTAATGAAGATAATATGGAATATTCGTGATTCCCCCTTTCATTAGTGTGAGCTTTCTACTACAATAGATCTAAGGGGATTACTTCCGATTACACACTATCATCCGTGAAAGGAAGAGGGAGTTATGAAAGAATACATATTTGATTTAACTGTTGTTGCATTACTTATCATTGGACTTACAGCTACATTAGGGGTATTAACAAATGCTGTTGGTGAAAGACTATTTGGGGGAAAGCGTAAAAC
>JAEWIG010000358.1 GCA_023387295.1 Bacillota bacterium
GGGAAAAAGAAGAAAACTTTGATATAATAAGGCTTGAAGCAAATGTGAGAAGGGTTATACAAACCCAAAAAGCCTGAAAAAAAGTAGGGGAAAATATGAAAACAAAGAGAACAGGTCTTATCATGGAGGGCGGCGCAATGCGCGGAATGTTTACCTCTGGCGTCATTGATGTGCTGATGGAAAATGGAATCGAATTCGACGGTGCTATCGGAGTGTCTGCCGGAGCAGCCTTTGGATGCAATTATAAGTCGCGCCAAATTGGGCGTGCGATTCGCTATAACAAGCGTTTTTGCAACGACAAGCGCTATGTGAGTATTGGGTCGCTTTTGAAAACAGGCGATTTATATAATGCTGATTTCTGTTATCGGGTAGTTCCAGACAGTTTGGATGTATTCGACAGAAAAGCTTTTCAGGAAAACCCCATGGAGTTTTATGTTGTATGCACGGACGCCGAAACAGGACAGGCTGTGTACCACAAATGTACGGACGGAGGAGCGGAGGATATTCAGTGGATTCGAGCCTCGGCGTCTTTGCCGCTTGTATCAAAAACGGTCGAAATTGGAGGATGCAAGGTGCTTGACGGTGGTATTGCCGATTCCATTCCAATTCAATATTTTGAACAAATCGGATATGACCGTAATGTCGTGATTCTTACGCAGCCGTTGGGTTATGTCAAGGAAAGGAATAAGTTTCAATCTTTGATGCGATTTGCGCTGAAAAAACATCCTGCCATCATTGATGCAATGGCAAAGAGACACGAAGTCTATAATGAAACAACAGCGTACATACGCCAAAAAATGCTTGCAGGCGAGTTGTTTGTCATCTGTCCTAATGAACAGCTAAAAATCGGCAAGATGGAAAAGAATCCGGATGAGCTTGAACGAGTGTATCAAATCGGAAGAAATGTTGCTGAAGAAAGATTGGAAAATATAAAAACTTATTTAAAAAATGCAAATCAGTAATAGATAGTTTTCAAAGAATGGCCCAGGCAAGCTGACTTTTATCGGCTTGCCTATTACTTGTTAATAGAATTGTGTTATTACTGTTTGTCGGTCAACGAAGTTTGTTTATATGCTTCCTTCCCAATTGTTTCTTCCTGCTGTTTCGCCGGAACAGAATAATTGTTCTTAGCGATAATAAAGTTCATTTCAATATCCGATTTTTTACCAGTATTTTTTTTGAAAAAAAATTAAAAATAAAAATGTAAATTATGATTCAAGGGAGGTATTTCAACTGGTAAACAAGAAAATCAGACTGTTAATAACACCTATCTTCATGCTAGGACTTGTGGCATGTAATAACAATGCAAATATTGATAACAAGGATCATAATATCTCAAGTATGGCTACATCAATGTCTAGTAAGAATTATCCGCACACAAAAGCGGTCTTAATCCAAGACGCGAGATACCAATTTGTTCCGTTAGAGAAAGGGAATGAATCCCAATTTCAAATGGAAGCCCCTAATATTTATTCTGGTCAATCGCCAATTCAATGGCAAGATCAAAAGGGGTTTCCACCGAACTCGCAGAAAGAACCACAAGGGCAACAAAGACCAGCAACTCCAACACCAGATGATAACCCAGCACCAACACAAACTACTGGTATTAGTCAAATTGAACAACAGGTAATTGATTTAACGAATACAGAGCGTAGAAAAAATGGTTTGCCTGATTTAAAAGCCGATACTCAATTAAGTAGTGTTGCCCAAAAGAAATCTGAAGATATGCAACAAAATAATTACTTCTCACATACGAGTCCAACCTATGGCTCTCCTTTCGACATGA
Organism: Bacillota bacterium; assembly: GCA_023387295.1. Lineage (GTDB taxonomy): Bacteria > Bacillota > Bacilli > Bacillales > Cytobacillaceae > Cytobacillus. The sequence continues at coordinate 1,787 of JAEWIG010000358.1, forward strand.
TGAGAGACTTTGGTGTGACTTATCAAAGCGCGGGAGAAAATATCGCAAAAGGACAACAAACTCCTCAAGAAGTCGTTCAAGCTTGGATGAATAGTGAAGGTCATAGAAAAAATATATTAAGCAATAATTTCACCCATATCGGTGTTGGTTATGAAGAGACAGGTAAAAATTGGACGCAAATGTTTATCGGTAAGTAAAACAGGAGTCAGGATCTGTTTCCATAGTTCTTGTTGATACTACGAAGTTTACGCCTATAATTAAACTCTGTGGGATTTATTCTCAACAAAGGCTGCCTGTAGCATTGGCAGCCTTTCGCTTTAAAAATTGATTTGATTGGCAATAGATGTAATTAAAAAGTAGAAGTTTAATGTAGTAGACTCCTAAAAAAAGTACCTATTCCTTTACCCCCCATTCACCTCCTAGATTTTGTTGTGCTCAAAATGGTTAATATAAAGTATATCGTGATCAAAATTCGTTATAGTTTGATAAAAAGTACTTAAGCATGATATAAGTGTAAAAGAAGTGGAACATTGGGCTTGATATTTTTTGACCGAGAGTTTGAAGTTGTATTCATCGTGAGAGGATTTGAGTTTGAAATGATAGATAATTTTTGGCGTGATTTACCACGACCATTTTTTGTACTTGCACCAATGGAAGATGTGACAGATGTTGTGTTTCGTCACGTAGTAAGTGAAGCTGGTCGACCGGATGTATTTTTCACTGAATTTACAAACTCGGATAGCTATTGTCATCCAGAGGGCATGAAAAGTGTGCGTGGTCGTTTGATGTTTACAGAAGATGAACAGCCAATAGTGGCACATATTTGGGGGGATAATCCCGAATATTTCCGTCAAATGAGTATCGGCATGGCAGAGCTAGGATTTAAAGGCATCGATATTAATATGGGCTGCCCTGTACCGAATGTGGCATCGAGAGGGAAAGGTAGTGGCCTTATTCTGCGTCCAGACGTTGCGGCAGAACTTATTCAAGCAGCAAAGGCGGGAGGCCTGCCTGTCAGCGTGAAAACAAGACTTGGCTATGCGGAGCTTAGTGAATGGGAAGACTGGCTAAAGCATATTTTAAAACAGGATATTGCGAACCTTTCAATTCATTTACGTACAAGAAAAGAAATGAGCCAAGTGGATGCACATTGGGAGCTAATCCCAGATATAAAAAAATTACGTGATGAAATAGCACCAAATACGCTACTAACCATCAACGGAGACATTCCTGATCGTCAAACTGGCCTTGAACTTGCTGAAAAATATGGTGTGGATGGTGTGATGATCGGGCGTGGGATTTTCAAGAATCCCTTTGCATTTGAAAAAGAACCAAGAGAGCATAGCAGTAAAGAACACCTTGATCTTTTAAGACTGCAGCTTGATCTTCAAGACAAATATGCAGAAGTACTGCCACGTTCGATCACAGCGCTACATCGCTTTTTCAAAATTTATATCAAAGGATTCCCAGGAGCTGCTGAATTACGCAATCAATTGATGAACACGAAATCAACAGATGAAGTGCGTGCATTGCTTGATAACTTTGAATCGAACAATTTTGATTGATGATGGACGGTAGAATGATGGAACTGCAAAAAAGTTAGAGCTTATAAAGCAGTAAATTGGCAGGAATGAATCCGGTATTGCAAACCAGCACCACATATGTTGCGACATAAACTCTGCATAATGTGAAGTAATAGCGTGGTTGGAGTTTTCATAATGTACCTGGTACACACGTAATTCGTAAACGATTCCGAGAATTTTAAAAGCTATACGATATAACATGAAAAATTAGACAATTTCAATCCCGACCCTGATTTTCTTGCAAATAACCTTTGCGAAATTGGGGTCTTTTTATATGGAGCTTAATTGGAAAACATCTCATGTTCAGCATAGATGATTAGTACACGGATTAATCCATCCGTTTCTTTTCTAGGAAAGGAATTACTTGTATTGCTTTTTATCATGAAGCCCTCCTATGCTTATCACCGGTAATCAAGTGGTTATTGATAGGAGTTTTCCAGAAGTTTCGCGACTTTTGGATGCCTTTATTTCATAGTTAATACGACGAAATTCTGATGATAAAACCTTTATTTTACATCATGATAAAATATGTTGTCAATAATAAATTTGTGGATTCATTAAAAAATGTTATAATAGTCTTACAATGTTTTTTTTAAAATCGTATTTCGAATTCCGCTGTTCTTATTTGCAGATAGAATTTGGATGCGTTTTTTTAATATCCTTTTTTATTCCCTAAGGAGGACTAGAATAATGAATCTAATCAATAAGAAAGTTACACACAAGCGTTTTGGCATGGGTAGTATAGTTAAACAAAATGATTCTAGAATTGAAATACATTTCGCATCGGAAAAAAAAGTGTTTGTTTTCCCTGATGTATTTGGAAAGCACCTAAAACTACATGATAAAAGTGATGCTAGTTCAATTGAAAAAATAATACAAAAAAAGGAAATGGAACGAAAGGAGGAAGAATGGAAGAAGGAAGAGGAAAAACAACTCCAACGAAAAAAACAAGAACTTCGCTTGGAACACGAAAAACTTATGAAAAATCATAAACTTCATCCTGAATCACAAATGGTTTTTTGGTGTGACACAGAAGAACAGAATAGTTCTTTTTCGGAGTGGAAAGTTTTTTCAGGCGCAATAAAAAGTGGTAATAACAAGGGGGAGCCAAACAAACCCATCCGCTTGCACCAAAATAGCGCTGTCCTATTAACAGCAATAGATTCCAGCATGCCTGAAAAAGACAGACGTATCTTAGGTGTCTATATGGTGAATGAAGATTTTGTCGGTAAGCTTTGTGAAGATGGATATATTCCTGCTCATTCAAAATACAGAATCCAACTTACAGAACAGGAATCGGATCAGCTGCTTTTCTGGCAATATTATATAAATGAAAAATTCCCTGAAAAAATGACATGGAATACAGGTAAATACCGTTATTTTGAAAATGCATGGATGGCTCAAATTTTGCTTGATATAGTTTCGTTGAAAGGTGACCCAAATGAACGAGAGCTGGCACAACAATTTTTTAACCATTTTTGTAAAATGAATCAGATAACAGCTCAAGAGTTACCAAAGCCTAATGGCGCATTAATGCGTATTTAGACGTAAGCCCAAAGATAATAAGAATAACTAACACCTACTTTCTTTTTAGCAGTATGTTTGATTG
>JAEWIG010000401.1 GCA_023387295.1 Bacillota bacterium
TTTCCGTCCTTATCTTTTCCGATCGGATCGTTCTTAAGGTCAATATCAACTGTACCTGCTAAAGCATATGCAACAACTAGTGGTGGTGAAGCTAAATAGTTTGCTTTTACAAGCGGGTGAATCCGCCCTTCAAAGTTACGGTTACCTGAAAGAACAGACGTTACAAGTAGATCGTTTTCCGCGACTGTTTTTTCAATTTCAGGAAGTAAAGGACCTGAGTTTCCAATACATGTCGTACATCCGTATCCAACAATGTTAAAGCCAAGCTCATCAAGATATGGTTGGAGACCAGAGTCACGTAAATAGCCAGTTACAACCTTTGAACCAGGGGCTAATGATGTTTTAACAAACTCTGGCACCTTCATACCTAGTTCAACTGCTCTTTTCGCGACTAAGCCTGCACCGACTAATACGTATGGGTTAGATGTATTTGTACAGCTCGTAATCGCAGCAATCGCAACAGCACCTGTTTTCATTGTTGCTTGATCGCCATTTGCAAAATGAACAACAGCTTCTTTGTCGATTTCCTTTTCATCTAAACCAAAGCCTTGGTTACCTTGTGGTGCAGAAATCGCTTTATTAAATTCTTTTTTCATTTCTGAAAGAGGAATTAAATCTTGTGGACGCTTAGGACCAGATAGATTAGCTTCAATTTCAGATAGATTGATTTCAACAACGTTTGTATAAACTGGCTCAAGTGCAGGATCGAAGAATAATCCATTTTCCTTACAGTATGTTTCAACAATGCTGATTTGCTCCTCAGAACGGCCAGTTAGACGCATATACTCTAAAGATTCGTTATCTACTGGGAAAAATCCGCAAGTTGCACCATATTCCGGTGCCATGTTAGCAATTGTAGCTCTGTCTGCTAATGGCAATGCTGGAACTCCAGGACCAAAAAATTCAACGAATTTCCCAACAACCCCTTGTGCACGTAGAACTTGTGTTACTTTTAAAGCAAGGTCTGTTGCCGTTGCACCGTTAGGAAGCTCTCCTGTTAATTTCACCCCAACTACTTCAGGCACAGGAAAGTATGAAGGTTGTCCAAGCATTCCTGCCTCAGCTTCAATACCACCAACACCCCATCCAAGAACTCCAATACCGTTAATCATTGTCGTATGGGAGTCTGTTCCAACTAATGTATCAGGAAAAGCTTCTAATTCTCCATTTTCGTTTTCAATTGCATGAACAACATTTGCAAGGAATTCTAAGTTTACTTGGTGAACAATTCCAGTAGCTGGTGGAACCGCGCGATAATTATCAAACGCTTTTTGTGCCCAACTTAAGAATTGATAACGCTCCGCATTACGTTCGAATTCTAGCTCCATATTTAATTCAAGTGCTTCAGCTGAACCGAACTTATCAACTTGAACAGAGTGGTCGATAACGAGATCAACTGGTTTTAGTGGATTAATTTTATCTGGATCCCCTCCCATGTCAGCCATTGCTTTACGTAATGAAGCTAAGTCAACAACTGCTGGAACTCCAGTAAAGTCTTGTAAAATAACACGTGAAGGCTTAAAAGGAACATCAATTTCCTTCACTTCAGAAGTACCCCATTTTGCTAAATTTTCTACATGTTCTTTCGTAATGACACGGCCGTCGTATTGGCGAAGGACTGATTCTAATAACACCTTAATGGAATAAGGTAAATTTGAAACTTTTCCAGCGCCAGCCTTTTCAAGAGCTGCTAATTGGTAATAATGATAACGCTTCCCGTTTAATTCAAAAGACTTCCGGGCATTAAAAACATCGTGATTTGTCATTTGTACATCCCCCTTTTTCGAAATGTTCAACTATAAAAATGCACCTTGGCTCCCAGATTTTTTAATCACTGACCAAAAATTTCCTATGAATTATCTGTGGTATACGCCGAAGGCTTTAGTTATCGAAAAGTTGGAATTTTTGGCTATCCATACTTTTCCTACAATATTAATCTTAATACAACCTTATATATTAGTAAATAACAAGAAAGTTATTGTTGCTGATAAGTTTTTCTTATGTTAAAAATGAATATTTTCATATTTATATTAAAAAGGTGTTTTAAAGTTGAATTTTGTATCACAAAAATTATTCAGTCACATTTTGATATTATCGCACTAAAGAGTTTATTGCTATTTACACTCTATAGAAGTATTTAAGACATACATAATTTAACAATATCTAAGAAAACTATTGAATGGAGGTGATTTAATGGGAAAAAGAAAAGCGAACCACATTATAGAAGGTATGAATGCTGCAAAGAGCCAAGGTATGGGAACTGGATATAACGAGGAATTTTCCAATGAACCATTAACAGAGAAGCAAAAACTAAACAATAAGAAACGTAAGAAGAATCAATAATCAAAAGGAAGCGAAATGAAATTTCGCTTCCTCTTTTGCCTAGAATTTTTCATTTATTTTATGATTGGTTAACGGCTTCAACCATTTTCTTTAAGTCCTGCTGAAATCTTTCCAATTGTTCTCTTTGAGTTTCTGAAGCCACTTCTAATGCATTCTCAATTTGCTCATATGCCTCGTTTACTTCTTGTTTCAAATGTTTCAACTGGTGACCGTAGCTTGCAGAATCGTTAACGATTTCATAAAAGAGCTCCTGCGCATCCTCCACTCCCTGTTGTGCTGCTTGGAAAGCTTGTTGTTTATTTTTATGGTATGGCATGCTGTTTTCTCACTCCTCTAAAAATATTGCGTAATAAGCGTGTCTAACTAAACTAACCATGAGTGTGTATTCCATGGAAGGTTCGGTTTGTAAAGTTAAATTGTGCAGTTTATCAAAAAATATTCTTGAATAAATTTAAGCGGTCTTTCCATGCTAAGAGATAGGAGGAGTGATAAAGTGAATAAAAACGATAGCAAAGATATGCGTAAAAATGCACCTAAAGGAGATAATCCAGGACAGCCAGAACCATTAAGCGGCTCAAAAAAAGTAAAAAACCGAAATCATACAAGACAAAAGCATAATTCAAGTCATGATATGTGAATATGCCCATGTGGCAACTTAAAAGCAAAAAAAGAAATCGGCGTGGATACCGATTTCTTTTTCTTTCTAAAAATAAATCGTCGTCGGATTTATTGAGCAAGCCTCGATGTAAACGAAGTAATCGTAAGCGCAGTGAAATGAAGCCGACGACATTTACATAACATGGTTGGGAGCAGGTGCTCATAATTGTTTTATGTGGGAAATTCAGCTTATATTTTTACTAACGCTTCTATAATTTGACCTTCTTCTTCTATTGTCACAGTTCGTAAATCAATTAGCACTTCTTCTTTTTGAATACGAACGACGATACTTGTGTCGCTCTCCGTTCTTAATTTTTGTGCGATTTCTTCTGCAGACCACTTCTTATGCCTTACTATTGCAACAACTGATGGAAGCTCAACGTCAGGCATCGTTCCTCCACCTACTTGACCTGTACTTTCTTGTATCGAACAATGATAATGCTCTGTTAAAGATTGCAATTTATGAATGAAAGCATCTGTCCTTGTATGTAATTCTTCTTTTGTAACAAGCAAATCTCTTACAACCGGAATATTCTTTATCCCTTCTTTACCTCTTAAGTATTCAAGTAAAGTACCTTCTAAGGCAGCTAATGTCATTTTATCAACCCGGAGCACACGAGCAAGTTGATGTTTTTTTAATAAATCAATAAGCTCCTTTTTACCTGCGATAATTCCAGCTTGTGGTCCTCCTAATAGCTTATCACCACTGAAAGAAACAATGTCTGCACCCATTTTTAAAACGGCACTAACGACCGGCTCTTCGCCAATCCCATGACTACTAAAATCATAAAGAGCTCCACTACCAAGGTCTTCATAAAAAATAATTCCATTTCTTGTTGCTAAATCAGCTAATTCTTCCGTTGCTACTGATTTTGTAAATCCAATTACTTTAAAATTACTTGTATGTACCTTTAAAATCATGCCAGTTTGTTCTGAAATAGCCTTGTCATAATCTGATAAATGTGTTTTATTTGTTGTTCCAACCTCGACGAGCTTTGCCCCACTCTCTTCCATAATAGAAGAGATCCGAAAAGAGCCGCCAATCTCGACGAGCTGTCCACGGGAAACGATGACTTCTTGGTTTTCAGCGAGGGCTTTTAGGATTAAATAAACGGCAGCTGCGTTATTATTAACAACCATAGCTGCTTCTGCGCCAGTTAACCTTTTCACAAGAGCCTCTACATGACTATGTCTTGAGCCTCTCTCCCCTTCTTCTAATTTATATTCTAGATTTGAATAATGAAGAGCCGTTTCAAGCATATGACGTGCTGCATTATCACTCAAACGGGCACGACCTAGGTTTGTATGTAAGATTGTTCCTGTTGCATTAATAACTCGTTTAATCGTGTAGCTATATTGTTTGTAAACATATTCTTCAAATTTATCAAATAATAAGTCAATAAAAGCTTTACTGCCTGGCTCAGGTCCGTTCCACTC
>JAEWIG010000402.1 GCA_023387295.1 Bacillota bacterium
TTACAAGCCTACATGGCTATTTATAATGACATACAACAATCGACGTTGGAGCATATTTCAAAGTTTGGATTACCTTTAGAAAAACACAATCATCAAAAAGAGGATTACGTTAATAAAATTTCTCTTCTTAGTGATAAAGGAGCTCTCGTTCGCAATAATTGTAAAAGTGTTGTTTCTAATGGAAAACTCTCAAGCGCCTGTGAAGCATGCAAAACGGGTACAGGAAGTTATACGTCATTTATTTCATTGAAATGTCATAGAGATTGCTATTTTTGTTTTAACGAAAATCAAGACAACTATCATTTTTATTTAAAAAATCAAAAAAACGCTAATAAGGAGTTAGTAGATTTAGTGCAACAAGGTGTTAACTTAACACATCTTGCTTTAACGGGTGGTGAGCCATTGCTGCATCCTGAAGAAACGATTCGCTTTTTCAAATTAGCTCAAGAAATTACCCCACATAGTCATACACGTTTGTATACAACAGGTGATCTCTTAACAGCAGAGCTTCTTCAGGAATTAAAAGAGGCATCACTTGACGAATTGCGTTTTAGTATAAAGCTGGAAGATTCATTACAGAAGCAAAAACATATTTTGCGTCAAATTGAGTTAGCGCAACAGTACATTCCAACTGTAATGGTTGAAATGCCGGTAATGCCTGGCACAAAAGAAAGAATGCAGGAGCTACTAATCGAATTAGACCGTCTGAATATATTTGGCATCAATTTATTGGAACTGTGCTTCCCATTCCGAAATGCACAGGTCTTTAAAGACAAGGGCTTTGAACTAAAAAATCCTCCTTACGATGTTTATTATAACTTCTGGTATGCTGGTGGATTAGCAATCGCAGAAAGTGAAAAATTATGCTTAGAATTAGTGGACTTTGCTATAGAACAAAACCTTTCGTTAGGTGTTCACTATTGTTCACTTGAAAATAAATTTACTGGTCAAATTTATCAACAAAATTTTGATGCGAAAATGGACAAGACTTATCGTTTTTCTGAAGAAGATTATTATTTTAAAACAGCAAAAGTATTTGGGGTAGATCAAAACAAAGTTAAGCCAATTCTAAAAAAACATAATTTCTCTTTTACTATGAATAAGCAATATGATTTCATCCAGTTTTCAACCGATGCAATTGAATTGTTAAAGCCATTAAATATCGAAATTCTACTTTCATCCAATGTCGTTGAAAATGATACAGACGGTGGCATTAACATTCGTGAAGTTCATGTTGAAATATTAAAAACAAACAAATAACAAAAGGTTATTTTATTAAATCGGTAATGTATCTTATTTTGGCACATTCCTAATACCTAAAATAATAGGAAGGGAACTTAAATTCTTAAATTAGAAAGGAGTAAAACAATGCAAACAACTAAGCAAAATATGGCATTAGAAGATGCTCTGAACATCTTTCATGCGCGTAATTATGCTTACGATATTTTACGTCGCTTCTTTATTGAAGAGCCTTCTAAAGAATATTTAAAGCCTTTCATCTATCAAAAAATGATTGATTTATTCCCATTTCAAGAGGAATCTGAAGGGATTAGAGAAGGAATTAAAGATATAAAAAATTATCTATCTTCTTTTGATCCGGTTAATAAAAGAGATGATTATGAGAATTTGCACTGGGATTATACAAAAATGTACATTGGGCCTTTCGAAATAAAGGTAAAACCATATGAATCTTCTTACGTTTCCAATGATGGATTGTTATTTCAAGAAACAACTATGTCTGTTCGAAAGATGTATAAACAATTCGCCTTTCAGTCTGTCGATCATTTGGAAGCAGATGATCATATCGGGTTAGAATTAGACTTCATCTTCCATTTAAATCAACTTTGCATGGAATCTTGTAAACCTGATAATCCTAATGCTTTAGCTGAAGTAAATTATCTTTTACAACAACAGCAAACATTTATTAAGAATCATTTAGCTAAATATGTGAAAGAGTTTACAAAAGGCACGATTTTAAATGCTGACACTGATTTTTACAAAGGGTTAGCAAAAATTTTAGAACATTACTTATTAATCGATTTAAACGTTCTTCATGAACTTTTAAATATACAATTAGAAAACTAGGAGGAGTATGATGATTGATCTATTTAAGAAAATCCAAGAGTTTAAAATGACAAGAAGATCCTTCATCGGATGGACTTCTGCGTTAGCTGCTACAGCTACCATACCAGTATCGAGAGGATTAGTTGCTAAGGCAGAAGAAAACATCGGTCAAGCAGCTGCTGGTGGTGAAGGGGTATGGAAAACAGTTGCCTGTTGGCATAACTGTGGTGGCAGATGCTTAAATAAAGCACTAATTAAAGATGGTGTAGTTGTTCGTCAAAAAACGGATGATACACATGAAGATTCACCTGATTACCCACAACAACGCGGATGTCTTCGTGGTCGTTCACAACGACAACAAGTATTTAGCGCTGACCGTTTAAAATATCCGATGAAGAGAAAAAACTGGAAGCCTGGTGGCGGAAAGAAAGAGCTTCGTGGTAAGGACCAATGGGTACGTATTTCGTGGGATGAAGCAATTGAGCATATTGCTTCAGAAACAAAACGTATTAGTAAAAAGTATGGGAACCAATCTATTTGGGTAACTGGCGGTGGCGATATTAGTAAAGTAATGTCTGCTGTTGGTGGCCATACAATTAACACTGGTCCAACTTCTTATGGAGCATGGCTATACACGCATAACTTACTAGGTGTAAGTGAAGGTATTGCTGTTAACGGAATTAATGACCGTCTGGATTTACGTAACTCTCAATTAATCGTAATTTGGGGAGCTAACCCTGCATGGAGTTCACTTGGTAACGGAACTTATCATTACCTTCAAGCCAAAAAAGCAGGTGCACGCTTTATCTCAATTGACCCAATGTACACTGATACAAATAATGTACTAGGTGCAGAATGGGTACCAATCCGTCCAGGTACGGACCATGCTCTCGCACTAGGTATTATGTACACATTATTAGAGGAAGACGATCCAGCTTCAAATCCATTAGTAAAATGGGATTTCTTGAAGAAGTATACAGTTGGATTTACAGCTGATAATATGCCAGAGGGTGCTGATCCAAAAGATAATATGAAAGATTATATTCTTGGAACCTATGATAAGCTTCCAAAGACACCTGAATGGGCATCAGAGATTTGTGGTGTAACTCCTGCAGCAATCCGTAAACTAGCTCGTGATATTGGTGGTACTGAGCGTGTTGCTTTATTAACAGGTTGGGCCCCTGCTCGTACGAATAATGGTGAAGGTTGGGTACAAGCATTTTCTACTTTAGGTATGATGACTGGTCATATCGGTAGCCCAGGTAATATGACAGGTGTTAGCGTATGGCAATATGCTGCTAATATGGGACCAATGTTAATTAATACAGGTGGAGATGGATTACCTGCTATTGAAAACCCAGTTGATTATGTAATCAATGATAATCAAATATTCGATGCGGTACTCGACGGTAAGTATTTACAAAAGCATGAAGGCGAAAGAGAAATCGATATTCAATTTATCTATCATAACTATAACGCTACTCTTCAAACGAAAGCTAATATCATGAAAGGTATTAAAGCTCATCGCAAAGTAGAATTTGTAGTTACACATGCTTACGTATTACAAACAAATGCTAAGTATTCCGATATCGTTCTTCCTGTTTGTACTGAATGGGAACTCGAAGGTAATACAGCAACTGGTAACCGTGAAATCCTAATTGCATGGACAAAAATTGTCGATCCACTATATGAAAGTAAATCAGATCAAGAAATTGCACGTTTATTACTAAAAGCTCTAGGTAAAGATCCGAAAGAAGTATACCCTATCAGCGAGAAACAACAGTTCTTTAATAAACTTGCAGGAAGTACTGTCATTAAAGATAATGGTGTTGATTTTGAGCCATTATTAACAATTACAGCCCAAGATATTAAGGAATGGGGTGTTGAAGGTACGCCTCAAGAAGGTCGCTTACCTTTAAAAGACTATTTAGACCGTGGTATTTATCAAGTACCTCGTAAAATTGGTGATAATTTTGGATGTATTGCCTACAAAGATTTCATTGATAATCCAACAGAAAATCCACTTACTACTGAAAGTGGAAAATTCGAAATCTATTGTCGTGCCTTACATGAAGCTTCGAAAACAGCCTTTACTGAAATTGCACCTATAGCAAAATATGAACCACGTGTTGAAGGATATGAAGCAACGTTTAAAGATTGGGAAAACAAAAAGAAAGGTGACTATCCTTTCCAAGTATTTAATCCACACTATTTAAGACGTTCTCATAGTACATTTGATAATGTAGCGCAGCTTCGCGAGGCGTGGCCAAATCCGGTATATATTAACGCAGATGATGCAAAAGAAATTGGTATTAAAGACGGTGAAACTGTCCTGCTTTCTAACCAATACGGAAAAGTCTTACGCCCAGCAAAAGTTGTTGAAACAATCATGCCTGGTACAGTTGCCCTGCCACACGGTGCATGGGTTGATTTAGATGAAGATGAACAAATTGACCGCGGAGGCGCTGATAATGTTCTAGTTGGCCATATCCCAACCGGACTTGGAACTTCTGGCTATAATACTGCTATTTGTAACATTGAAAAATGGCATGGTGAACAACTCGAAGAAGATTACAAATGGAAACAACGTATTGTTGATTATCAATAATATAGGAAAGGAGTCAATAAGATATGGCACAAATGGGTTTCTACATTAATGTGGCACATTGTATTGGCTGCAAAACATGTGTAGTTGCTTGTAAAGATACAAATAATTTAGAAGTAGGTAGAAATTTTAGACGTGTATACGACTTCTGTGAAGGAACCTTCCCTAATGTTTCGATGACACATGTCTCAATTTCATGTAACCATTGCGACGAACCAGCTTGTATGAAGGGATGCCCTACTCACGCATTACAAAAACGTAAGGAAGATGGTGTAGTATTTATCGACCATGATCGTTGTATCGGTTGCCGTTATTGTGAATGGAATTGTCCGTACGGTGCTCCTCAATTCAGTGAAGAGCTAGGAATGATGACGAAATGTGATACTTGCCTTTCTTTACGAGAAAAGGGCGAACAACCTCACTGCGTAACATCATGCCCTATGCGAGCAATTGAATTTGGAGAAATTGAAGAACTTCGTGCAAAATACGGAACAAATGCTGATATAAAAGGTATCCCAAGTTCATCAATTACAAAACCAAATCTAGTCATTAACCCGCTAGGTAAATAAAGGAGGAATTCCACATGCATGAATGGGCATTGTTAATTATGACTGTAGCTGTTCCTTCCTCAATTGGTGGAATGCTATTCTTATGGTTTGCGCAAAACATGTTAAAGAAAGATAGTGAAATTGATTTATTTAAAACGATGAAATGGCCTCTTTTGGCAATTGCGGTTATTTCAATCATCGGTTTGTTCGCTTCATTCTTCCATTTAGGAAAACCGACTCACGCATTAAATGCAATTAGAGGTTTTGGCACTTCTTGGATGAGTAATGAAATTGTTGTAACTGGGGCATTTATTGGATTAGCTTGTTTAACGGCTGGTTTAGCTTTTTATCAAAAGAAAATTAATCCAGCTTTAATGCTAATTACTGGTATTGTCGGCTTAGCGGATATTTTCTGTATGGGACAACTGTACAGTGTAACACGTGTGAGTGGTTGGGATCATATTAATACATTCCTAGTATTCTATGGGACTGCCTTTACTCTTGGACCTGTTTTAGGAGCTAGCTTACTTGTATTTTCTTGCAACAATGATAAGTTACAAAAGACGATTAATTGGGCTTTCATTTTCAGTATTTTTGGCGTAGCGATTCAAGTTATTGGGGCAGCTATGCTAAACAGCTATGTTGGTCAAATGAACTTAATCGACACTGTTTCAGCTGCTGAAAAAATCCAATCCTACGGTGGAATGATTGGTATCCGTTGGATTATTGAATCACTTGGGCTTATTGGTCTAGGCTATCTAGCTCTATTCTCGAATAAGAAAAACTATACTCTAATCTATGCTGCCCTTATCTTCTTCATCATCGCAGAAGGTATGAGTAGATACGTATTCTATGTTTTAGGAGCGTAAAATAGATGTAGATAAGTCTCCTATTTCTTTAAATGGGAGACTTATCTTATTTTACTTAAATTTATGAAGCAATATAAATAGAAAACCCGCACTATTTCAAAATTCTAATTTAGAATTTCGTAATAGTGCGGGTTTTTCTTTTGCTGAAATACTTGGGCCCCAGCCTGTTTGTAAAATAATTCAGAAAAATATTGACTATCCAGTCAATTCTGATTTATAATGATATTGACTAGTCAGTCAATTCAGTATTTTTCATAAGGAGGGCTTGATATGGGGATTGTAGAGCTGAACCACTTAACAAAAATCTATAAAGGAAATCGAGGCATTTTCGATGTGTCTTTTTCGATTGAAGAAGGAGAGATTTTTGGGTTTATTGGACCGAACGGAGCGGGAAAAAGTACCGCCATTCGAACGCTCTTAAACTTGATTTATCCAACAAGTGGGAGTGCAACGATATTTGGCAAGGACATCATTAAAGAATCACGATCCATTCGACAAGATGTCGGCTATTTGCCTTCAGAAGTCCATTACTATGATGATATGAAGGTGATTGATCTATTAACCTATTCAGCTCGTTTTCATAAAAAGTTCGATCAGGCTAGAATGCAGAAATTAGCCTCTAGGCTTGATCTTGATTTAACTCGAAAAATTGAAGATTTATCATTTGGGAATCGAAAAAAAGTAGGGATTGTCCAAGCTTTGCTTCATGAACCGAAGCTCATTATTTTAGATGAACCGACTAGTGGGCTTGACCCGCTTATGCAAAGTCACTTTTTCGAGCTTTTAACAGAGGAAAGAGAGAGGGGCGCAACGATCTTTTTCTCCTCCCATATATTAAGTGAAGTTCAGAAAATGTGTGATCGTGTAGCCATCATTAAGGAAGGCAAGCTTATAAAGGTTGATTCGATCGAGCACTTAACGAAGAATAAAGTGAAAAATATTAGAATTACAATTGAACAGCCAGAGTTAGTTCAACTGGAGCTTGCTGGCATTGCAAATAAAGAAATTAACCATAATGAAATCACACTCCTTTACAGTGGAGATATAAAAGAGCTCTTGAACGAGTTAACCGAATTGCCAATCCAAGATGTGTTAATTGAAGAACCTTCTCTGGAAGAAGTATTTATGCATTATTACGAGTAAAGGAGTGAAGAAAGTGATTTTTAAAAGGGAATTGAGACGAAGCAGAAAGGCATTAATCATATGGAGTCTAGTCATGGCGGGGCTCATCATCTGGCTATTAAGCATGTTTCCTTCATTTGCTGAACAGCAAAACACGATGAATGAGCTTTTCGATGCCTATCCAGAGTCAATGAAAAAAATGTTTAGTATGGACACATTAAGCCTAGGAACATTAATGGGCTTCTACGGCATTGAAGTATATATGATGACAACCCTTTTAGGGAGTATCTATGTCGCTCTCCTCGCATCAAATATTCTCGCAAAGGAAGAAAGCGAAAAAACAATTGAATTTCTGCTATCTAAGCCAGTATCCCGCAGTCAAATTGTTGCAGAGAAGCTGTTTGCAGTATTCTTTAATATTATTGTTTTTAATATGGTCGCAGTCATTTCGAGCATTGTGGGATTCCAGTTTGCAGAGGAAAAGGTTCCTTGGGATACGTTTGCTTTGCTGTGTATTGCCACCCTTTTTCTTCACTTAACCTTTGCGGGGATTTCATTTCTGTTTTCTGCGATCATGCGAAAAACAAGGAATATACTTTCGATTTCACTAGCCGTGGTCATTGTGACCTATTTCATCAACATTATGTCTGGATTATCTGACGATCTAGATATGTTGAAATACTTTAGTCCATTTAAGTATGTAGATGCAGCGACGATCATAACAAATAATGTTTTCGAACTGATTTATATTGTCTTAATGTCAGCACTCATTCTGATTAGTATTACAGCAGCTTTTATTATATATAAAAAGAAAGACATTACGGTATAGGAACAAATAGAATGAAAGAAAAGAGGGTGTTTCCGATTGTATGCAGCTTTTGAAAGGCAGCCCCATGAGAAAAAGCAATTGATTATTAATGTAGCGATTGAGGAATTTGTGAAAAATGGCTACGATAAAACATCCACAGATACGATTACGAGTCGGGCAGGGATTTCAAAAGGGCTACTCTTTCATTATTTTAAAAGTAAGAAGAATTTGTATCTGTATTTGGTTAATTATTGTATTGATTTGCTTTCTGAAAAAGTAGTGTCAGCCATTAAAGAATTAAAATCTGATGACTTTTTCGAAAGAGTGAAAGAAATTTATTTTCTTAAGCTCAACATTATTGGACCGTTTATTAAGGAAACACAGCTAATTGCAGATGCTATCTTAAATCCATCAACCGCTGTGAATGAGGAAATGGAGCA
Source organism: Bacillota bacterium (assembly GCA_023387295.1). Lineage (GTDB taxonomy): Bacteria > Bacillota > Bacilli > Bacillales > Cytobacillaceae > Cytobacillus. The sequence continues at coordinate 8,457 of JAEWIG010000402.1, forward strand.
AGTCCTCGCCAATTATTATGCAACCTATGAGAAAGCATTTATGCTTGAGCATATTTATCTGAAGGAACTTATTGAAACAGATAGGCTAAGGGAAGAAATTACGGCTGATAAAGTGATAGAAATGACGATGTTTATTACGGAGCAGTTAGGTAATAAATATCAACTTCTTTTTAAAAATAATCAATACGATTTTTTCAATGATCCCGGTCCTGTTGTACAAGAACTTAATGATTATTTGAAAATAATTAAATATGGGATATATAAGAACGAGGAGTATGTATATAAATGATGATTACTTCCCAATTTATTATCAAGAAAGCACTCAAATGAAGAATGAAACATTCGTCAGAATAATGGTAGAAAATATGTCCTTTGGCGTTCCAGATAGTTTTAAAAATGCTACTAGTAAAATATTAGTAACAGTTGGAGAAAAAGAAAGGAAAATAATGAAAGAGTCGTTTGTCCAATTAATTAATAGCAATCCAAATAGTGAGGGGGTTATTTTTCCGAATATAGGTCACGGAGCTTCATTAGCACAACCTGAATTTTTTAACAAAGTAATAGAAAGCTGGATTGAACAAAAACCTTTACCGAGTCAGATCAGGTTATACAATAGCTCTACGAATACTAAAGGAGATATTTGATGTGTATAGCCATTTTTTATAAAAATAAAATCTGTCGCAAAAGATCGTTTTTCAACGACTCTTTGCGACAGATTTGTTTTCATTAAACATTCCATATTTCTTCACCGTATCAATCATTTCATGAATAAGCTCGAAAGGCATATGATAGGGTACTTCAGGACCTTGGAATGAAACGATAAAAGGATGATTCTCCATTTGATAAAGCGAGTTTCGGACATCTATTTTCATTTTCAGCTGTGACCACTTTAGTGAAGCGATATTATTAAGATTTCCCATGAGCGCAAGTTTTTGATTTTGTAAGATTGTAGCCGCTTTACTTAAATCATCTGTAAAATCTAAAACAGCAGCAGCAGCGCCTGTTTGTCCAATTAAATCTAGTCTATCTTCCGCACCGCCGACTAGCTCATATACAACGGGAACATGAATAAGACTAATTGCTTTTTTTACATAGGGGAGAGCGAAAGATTCAAATTGGTCGCGGCGGATAACGGCGTTTGAAGCGATCCCATCTGCTAATACGATAGCATCTGCTCCTGCTTCAGCCTGCATATTGCACCATTGCACAACATATTTCGTTGATTCTTCCATTAGCTTTGAAAAATATTGCTGTCTAATAGCATGGTCATCTAATAATAATGACATGAATTTTTCCGTTCCCATCAGCATTGATGGTAGTGAAAATGGGGCGATGGCAGCTCCAATAACTGGATAATCTGATCCAACTTCTCTTTTTAAAATTGAAATTGCTCTGAGTGTTTCTTTTAGTTGTGGAGAAGATGACGGGTCAGGGGCATAGATTTTATCAATATCAGAAAACTGATGAATAGCCATTTTAGAAACGGAGGGAGGGCCTTCAGCAAAATGGACTAATCCAGCTCCCCAAGGTAGTACATCTTGAACAACATGGGGAAATCCAAAAACACCATCATGGCCAAATTTTTCAAGTAATTTAAGCTGTCCCTTTGCAATAAGCTGCCCATCTTTTTGATAATCCGTTAAGGGGACATTTAATAGTTTTGCCCCTTGCATAAGCATGACGGGTAAAACGGGTGGACGATCACGTAAACCGCCTGTAATGGTTGCAACTACTCGATCTAATGCATTCATTTTTTTGCTTCACACCTTCAAATAATATTTAATAGTTTTTTACAAACGTGTATTGCCTCAATGCCGTTAGCCGCCGTTCCATCCGCATAAAATTGTTTATACAGTTCACGATCGAATAGGAAAGGTGCACCTCCGACTATAATTTTCACATCGTTTAAATTGTTTTTCTTTAATAATGTTTTAAGACTCTTTATTTCTTCTGCACTATGAAGAATCAATGCACTAACTGCAACAATTTTTGCGTTTTCTTTTTTTATGACCTCGACAAATTTCTCATTTGGAACACTCATCCCAAGATCGATAACATGAAAACCTCCAAGTCTTAGGAATGAAGCAATAATTTTTTTTCCTAGCGCATGATAATCACCAAATGCGTTTCCAATGACAATCGTCCCGTTACAACTCTCAGTTTCTTTCATTTGAGGTAATAATATATCTAGTGACATTTGGATAATTTTACTGTTTATATAGATCTCTGAGAGCGGAATCGATTTGCCAATCTGCTCTTGTCCATACTGAAAAATGGCTCTTTCTAAAACATCATGAAGAACGTTTTCTGCCGTATGGCCATGTTCTAATGAAATTTTTATTATATGAATAGCCTCATTTACATTTTCCTGCTTCAATTCCTGTAAAAATCGATGATATGCTTTTTTGATTGTGATTTTAATTTCTAAATTTATGCTAGGTGGTTGTGCATCAAGATCGTGAAGTATATCCTCTAAGCAAGTTCTTTGTTCCTCAATAAGTCTTTTTAAACCGCTCATGTTTAAAATAATAAGTGCAAGTTTATTTATCGATTCGATGATTAGGGTTCGATTTTTTTTGATAAATTGATCATTATTACTAGAGAAGCCAACCATTTGGAGCGATCGTCCACTCAATAATTCTAATTGGCTACTAATTTCTTGTAATTTTCCAACCTCCTGATGAATCTCTTCATTGCTACCAGAGAGCATCTCGAGAGATTTCTTCGTTCCATTTTGGATACCCTCAATAATATTCAGTACATCCTTTGTTGCTTCTTTACTATGTTCTGCAAGCTTTTTTACCTCACCAGCAACAACGGTAAATCCTCGACCATGCTCTCCTGCACGAGCTGCTTCAATGGATGCATTCAATGCTAATAAATTAGTAGAGTCAGAAATATGGCGAATATAAGTAACAGCAGAACTCATTTGATCACTTTGCTTATCTAAAGTTTTGGAAAAATGAACAAGATCAGATACCCTATCCTTAAGCTGTTCCATATTAACAACAATTTGGCCGAATACTTCAGAGGATTCTGTTGCCCAAAGTTTATTTTCCTCGGCGAGTATGGAAACATTCCAATCCTCTTCTTTTATATGTAAGTCTGCAGCTAAATAATCAATGGCAGCATTGGTGGAAGTTAATATATCATCGAGATAATTTTCAAGAACATCAATTCTATCAAGCTGCTTCAGAATTTTTTTACTTGTCCTTAAAATACTTTTTTGAGCAGTTGCTTCGCTTGTGAGTGTAGATTCTTTCATTTTATTAGCAAAAGAAAGCTGAGCTCTTAATTCGTCAATCTGTTGCTGTTGTTGAAAAATTTTAGTATCAGCATCTTTTTGTTTTTCCTGTTTCCCAAAATGAAATAATTTCATTTGAATGACCTCCGAAAAGATTGTTGAAAATTGTCGCAGTAAATTACTAAAGTATAAATTTACAAGGTTAAAATCAGGTAAAAT
>JAEWIG010000063.1 GCA_023387295.1 Bacillota bacterium
ATTATGGGTGTTCTTATATCCATTATTTTAGAGAAAATCATTAATTGGTCAGCACTTGAAAGCTTTGAATTGAAGAAAAGCTAATACTGTAGAAGCCCCCTGTTTTCAATAGGGGGCTTTTTTATAATTTCAGAATATATTTCTTTGAAATTTGATAACTGTCTAGCTCCATGTGGCATTGGCTCATGGCTTCAAGCCTAAAGCTTAGCGCAGCCCACCCTTCAATCCGCCTCAAGTCTTAGAACAAAATATGACTAAGGCTCATTATACCCTTGATAAAATATGGATAAGATTGTAAAAGGATAAAGACAAAATTTACCTATTGTGGTGAAGGTTTATTTCGAGGGAAAAGGAGAATGAGTGTGAGGTTACTTAGATTTATTGTTCAAAGAAAAATTATGGTTGGGTTGATGGTTGGATTAGTTTTAATATTAGGGTCATACTCTGTTGTGAATTTAGATAAGGAACTAATGCCAAGGGTAGGACTTGATGGAGCTTACGTTGAGATTGATGCAGGAGAGATGGCGGCGGTAGAGGTAGAAAGATCAATTACGACTCCGTTGGAACAGAAAATTAAAGGGCTAGATGGGGTAATAGATGTCCACTCTACAACGAATATTGGCAGCAGTTCTCTTCAAATAACGTTTGAACGTGGACGTGGAGAAGATCTATCTAAAGAAGTTGAATCGATCGTTAATACTGTGAAAGGAGAAAATCAGCAAATAAAAAATGCTTTTACCGGACAATACGGTTCCTCGCAAGGGTATGAATTTTATATGGATGTGGCCGGCGGAAATATGACGGACATGTCGGCATTTGCCAAAGACGTGTTAAAACCAAGACTGGAAGCTTTACCAGAAGTACGTGAAGTTGGCTTAGTTGGCACGTTAGAGCATGAAGTGAGCATTGATTTTAATCGTGAAGAAATGGTGGAAAAAGGGCTAGATGCTTCACAGGTCATTGGTGCCATTCACCAGGTTAATGAGGAAGCAACCGTAGGCGAATTTAGTAATGAGAAGAATTCACCTTCATTACGATGGAATACAAAGCTAGAAAGTGTTCGTGAAGTAGAAAAAATAAAAATCCCGACAGCTACAGGCTTTATTGAATTAAAAGACATTGCCAAGGTTTCCGTGAACCAAGTAGAAAATTCTTCATTTGTTTGGAAGAATGGCACGAAGGACTTTATATTCGTTCAGGTCGGGCGAGTATCAAATGTAACACAAATTGAAATGGCTGAGGCGATAAGAGCAGAAGTTCAAAAGCTTCGAGATGAAAATCTGATCAATGGGTTCACACTAAATGAAATGGTGGCAGAGGCTGATTATGTGCAAGAGTCCATCGATGGTGTAACGAGCAATATTTTTATCGGAGGAGCGATTGCGATCTTGATTCTCCTTCTGTTCTTACGTAATATTCGTGCCACCTTTATTATTGGATTATCGATTCCGACATCTGTGTTACTAACATTTGCAGCGATGTGGCTATTTGATTATAGCTTCAATATGTTAACGCTAATTGGACTTGGCCTAGGAATTGGAATGATGGTTGATTCTTCCATTGTTATTCTTGAGTCCATTTATCGGAAAAAAGAGCTTGGATTAACGAAGCTTGATGCGGTCATTGAAGGTACGAAGGAAGTTGCTAGTGCCGTGATTGCCTCTATGTTAACAACAATTGTTGTGTTCTTACCGATCGGTTTAATGGGCGGTGACATGGGCGGCTTTATGATTATGCTTTCTGCCGTAGTTGCGCTTACCTTAATAAGCTCGGTTGTTGTTGCTTTTACACTTATTCCAACACTCTCTGAGAAATTTTTAAAGCTGAGAAACCGGAAAAATCGTAAAAAAGACGGTCCATTTTTGCGAGGTTATTCAAATATGGTGTCATGGGTCATTAAGAAGAAGCTTCGCAGCCTTGGAGCCATTAGCTTGTTTTTCTTGATGTTCATTGGCTCTTTATTACTCATTACGAAAATCCCAATGACGATTATGCCTGATATTTTTAATCGATATACAGAGATAGTCGTTCAGATTGATACAGGCATCACAAAGGAAGAAAAAGAAGAAATCGCGGTCAATATTAATAAAACTCTTCAAGGAATGAAGGATGTGGAATCTAATTACGTTATGGATTCTGGCAATGTCATGTTTGCCATTGTTAACATGACAAAAGGGGATGAAATAACGACAGATCAAAAGGAAGTAAATGAATCGATTTTAAAATCGTTGAGAAAGCTTGAAAATGATTTCCCGATCAATAATATTCAAAGTGCCATGTCTAGTAGTGGTGGGGGCTCGCCTGTTCAAGTAAACATTAAGGGAGAAAGCTTTGAACAGCTACAGGCAATTGCAAATGATTTTAAAAAGGAATTAGCTACGATTGATGGGGTTGTTGGTGCAACTACTTCAATGGATCGTACCTCAGAAGAGCAAATCGTTGTGTTAAAGGAAGAGGAAATTGAAAAAGCAGGTCTTTCACAGCTTCAAATCAGGCAACTCATAGAGCAATCCTTTTTGCGAATGCCAGTTGGCGAAATCAAGCTTGATGAAGAAAATATCCCATTAACCGTAAAGTGGGACGAAGCAATAGAAACACCTTCCTCACTTTTAGTATTAAAAGTACCAACAATGGACGGTGATAAGTTACTATCGACATTTATCGAACTTAAAAAAGTCGAGGCTCCAAACTATATCACTCACCAAGATGGTGAACGGTTTATATCAGTTTCAGCAGATATTGAAGGAAGAGACCTTGGAGCCATTAATCGCGATGTTTCCAATCTCATTGATAAGTACAAAGCTCCAGATGGATATACCGTTACTGTAGCAGGAAATCTAGAACAGCAGCAGGAATTAATGAAAGAAATGATATTTATCTTAGGGATTGCTCTATTCCTTGTGTATTTTGTCATGGCAGTCCAATTCAATCATTTAGGTCATCCACTTATCGTTATGTCGGTTATTCCAATGACAGTTGTTGGCGTTATCCTCGGTTTGGTGATTACTAAAATGGAATTAAGTATTATGACAGGAATGGGTATTGTCATGCTGATAGGGATTGTCTTAAATAATGCTATCT
>JAEWIG010000172.1 GCA_023387295.1 Bacillota bacterium
AGTGACGTGAGCCTCCTCGGCGCTTGCGCCTGTGGGGTCTCACGCTTCCCTCCATTCCCGCAGGAGTCAAGTGCCCTCCGCTCCAATCAACTCAGATTGTTAAATAAAAATGGCACTAAAAGCAACAAATTTTACGAAAATAGCCATTTATTTTGAAGCAATCAGATGACTGAATAGCTTGGGTCTAACGTTATAGAGATTATTATTTCATAACACCTTCTGCAATCTCAGTATTGACGAGTTCCTTGTAGTCAATCCTCTTTGGCAATTCGCCAGCCTCATCCATTATGTTTTGTAGATTATCCCATTCTTCGTTATCTAAAATTGGATCAGTTGCATATGAGCCTTGGCTCTTATAACGCTCAACAACCATTTCGATAATCTCTAAATCTGTATTATCAAAATAGCCTTTAATCACATCAGCCGTCTCTTTTGCACTGTTATCCTCAACCCATTGTTGAGCTTTATAAATGGCTCTCGTAAACTTCTCAACTGTTTCTTTATTTTCTTTAATATAGCTTTCCTTTGTCATAAAGGTTGTATAGGGAATATGACCAGATTCTGTTCCAAATGAAGCTACTATATAGCCTTTTCCTTCTTTTTCAAACACACTGGCAGTTGGTTCGAAAAGCTGAACAAATTCTCCAGTACCAGATGCAAAGGCTGGAGCGATATTAGCAAAGTCGACGTTTTGAATTAGATTCAAATCCTTGTGCGGGTCAATTCCATGCTTTTTCAAAACGAATTCTCCTGCCATTTGCGGCATGCCACCTTTACGCTGTCCGAGGAAGGTTGTTCCTTTTAGCTGATCCCAAGTAAAATTATCAATTTTGTTACGGGAGACAAGAAAAGTTCCGTCAGTTTGAGTAAGCTGCGCAAAGTTCATGACTGGATCATTGGAGCCTTGAGCATAGACATAAATAGAAGTTTCAGAGCCAACAAGAGCGATGTCAATACTATCGGATAATAGGGCTGTCATCGTTTTGTCTCCACCAGCAGTTGTTGTAAGCTCAACCTTAAGACCTTCTTCTTCAAAAAATCCTTTTTCAAGGGCGACATACTGTGGGGCATAGAAGATGGAGCGGGTAACCTCCCCAACGCGGATATTTTGGATTTCATCCTTATTGCAAGCTGCTAGGGGTATAATAAGGATGGCAGCAAGTAGAAGGGAAAGACTAACCTTCAGCCATTTTTTCATAAAATAGACCTCCTTAAAGACATTAGCTTTAAATTCTACATTATCGTATGAATAGGCGAAAAATGTGTGAATGCCTAGAATGAGATTTTTTGTAGGATTGATGCTTTTTAGAGGAAAAAAGATTTTGATTGAGGTAGGAGCTTGTTTTGATGAAGTATCTGATACATTATGAAGTGATTTGAAGCCGTTTTTGAGGAAATATCAGCAACTTTCCAGATATATCAGCAATTTTCAGGATATATCAGCAACTTTCCAAATATATCAGCAACTTTCTAGATATATCGGTCACTTTCCGGATATATCGGTCACTTTCCAGATATATCGGTCACTTTCCAGATATATCGGCCACTTTCCAGATATATCGGTCACTTTCCGGATATATCGGTCACTTTCCGGATATATCGGTCACTTTCTAGATACATCAGCAACTTTCCAGATGTACAGCTCAACTGTAAAAAATAATAGCTCAGTTAAATAAATGGAGATGAATCATCAATGAAATTTATAATAAATCAACAAAGATTTCCTTCACCAAATCCTAATATCGAATTATCGATCGTTACCTATTTGTCTGGAAATTTAAAGGTAAAAGGCCTCCTTGCTGTACCGAAAGATGACCAACAATATGACGGCTTTCTTTATTTGCGCGGTGGAATAAAGAATGTAGGAAAGGTAAGACCAGGACGTATTGTTCAATTTGCTTCAGAAGGATTTATTGTTTTTGCGCCCTTTTATCGGGGAAACCAGGGCGGGGAAGGTAATGAAGATTTTGCTGGTGAGGATCGACAAGATGCATTCTCAGCCTTCGAACTTTTAAAATCACATCCTCGTGTTCGAGATGTACATATTTTCGGTTTTTCAAGAGGGGGCGTTATGGCTCTCCTTACAGCACTCCAATTTCCTGAGGCAAAATCGCTCGTCACTTGGGGCGGAGTTAGTGATATGTCTCTTACATATGAGGAAAGAACAGATTTACGGAGGATGATGAAACGAGTAATTGGGGGAACGCCGACAAAGTTTTCAGAAGAATACGAGTACCGAACACCTCTTTTTCAACTTGAAAAGCTGCAAGAACCAACGCTAATAATCCACGGAGAGAAGGATGAAAATGTGTCGGTGGAGCATGCGTATCGACTGGAAAAAAGGTTAAGGGAACTTGGGAAAAAAGTAGATAGCTGGTATTTCCAAAACTTTACTCATTATTTTCCACCAGCGATTAATCGAAAAATCGTTAACGATTTAACAGGCTGGATGCGAACACATAATTAATTAAAGTTAATACTTTCAGCGACAGTAAACTATGTAGTTAGGAGACTCCTCATTGATAAAAGAGGAAGCTATCAAACAGCAACAAATTAGATAATAAAACCTCACGATACAAAATCGAAAAACTAGCATAATTAAAAGGGTGTCCGATCGGACACCCTTTCACAGTTTTAACGACATGAGGACATTGCTTTATCGCTTGCAATTTCCAAGATTAAGCAATCGGTCCGCCTTTTTCAACGATATCAGCAGAGACACTTGTAAACTTCTTGAAGTTCTCACGGAATTTAGTAGCGAGCTCTTTTGCTTTAGCATCATATGCTTCCTCACTAGACCAAGTTTTGCTTGGTTGAAGGACCTCGTCTGGCACACCTGGAACGTGAAGCGGAATTTCTAGACCGAAAATTGAATCTTTAATGGTTTCTACGTTATTTAATTCGCCTTCTAAAGCAGATTGGATCATCGCACGTGTGTATGGAAGCTTCATGCGATTTCCAACTCCATATTCGCCACCAGTCCAGCCGGTGTTAACGAGAAATACTTTTGCATTATGCTCATCAATTTTCTCGCCGAGCATTTCTGCATACTCAGTAGCAGCAAGCGGTAGGAATGGTGATCCGAAACAAGTTGAGAATGTTGCTTGCGGTGAAGTAATTCCGCGCTCTGTTCCAGCTAACTTAGACGTATAACCGCTTAGGAAATGGTACATTGCTTGCTCTTTTGTTAATTTTGCAATCGGAGGTAATACACCAAATGCATCAGCAGTTAGGAATACAATTGTATTTGGATGCCCAGCAACACTAGGTTCAACAATATTCTCCATTGCTTGAACTGGATAAGCTGCACGCGTATTCTCAGTGTAAGTGTTATCATCATAGTCAGCAACGCGAGACTCATTATTGAGGACAACATTTTCAAGAACAGAACCGAAACGAATGGCATCGAAAATTTGTGGTTCTTTTTCGCGAGATAAGTTGATACATTTTGCATAGCAACCGCCTTCAATATTAAACACACCATTTGAAGACCAGCCGTGCTCGTCATCCCCAATCAAACGACGATTTGGATCAGCAGATAACGTTGTTTTACCTGTACCAGAAAGACCAAAGAATAATGCTACATCTCCTTCAACACCAACGTTTGAAGAGCAGTGCATAGGTAAAATGCCTTTTTCTGGCAGTAAATAGTTCATAATTGAGAAGATGGACTTTTTAATTTCACCAGCATATTCAGTACCACCAATAAGAACAGTACGACGCTCAAATGAAACGATGATAAAAGTTTCAGACGCAGTTCCATCAACGGAAGGATTTGCTTTGAAATTAGGGGCAGAAATAACCGTAAATTGTGCTTCATGCTCTAACAAATCTTCATCTGTTGGGCGAATAAATAATTGATGCGCAAAAAGGTTATGCCACGCATATTCATTAATAACTTGAATCGGCAAGCGATGTTTTTTATCAGCTCCTGCAAAGCCTTTAAAAACAAATACTTCTTCCTTTTCTTTTAAGTAATTGATTACTTTATCATATAGGTTTGAAAAAACTTCCTCAGAAATAGGTTGGTTCACACTTCCCCAATCAATTCTATCCTTTGTTGAAGCTTCTTCTACAATATATTTATCCTTAGGTGAACGGCCTGTATATTTTCCTGTAGTTGCGCAAACGGCACCTGTTGAAGTAAGTTTGCCCTCTTTACGATTTAATACCTTTTCCACAAGCTGAGGAACAGATAATTGCACTTGGATATTATTACCTTCTAAAAGTTCAGTTAATTTATTGGTAATACCTACAGAGTTCATCTATGAAAACCTTCCTTTTATCTGATTTTAAATTCTGATGTATTTATCTCGTGATTAGTATAACACATTTAATTCATTAGTCTATACTAATAGTTGATTTTTCTTTGTGAAATTATTATTTCTTATGGAATGAGATTAGTTGAATTGACTGATATTTTTGATAAAATAAATACAATAAGACGGGATGGGGCTGATCAATTTGAAAACGATTGCTTTGTACGATAATACATGCTCATTATGCAAGGAATCTAAACGTATTTTTCAGAAAATAGATTGGTTAAAGCAAATAGAATGGATTGCTCTTCAGGATTATGGAGAAAATAATAAGATAAAGATCGATAATAAGAGCTTGCGGAGAGAACTTCATATTATTATCCCAAGCGGAAAGATTTTGAAGGGCTATTATGCAGTTCGATACTTGTTCGTGCATTTTCCAATAACTGCGCTAATCGGTGTCCTTTTATATATTCCATTTACACCATTGATTGGAGAGCCAGTTTACCGGATCATTGCGAAAAACAGACATCGATTTCTAAAAAGTAAGTGCGATAATGGAAGTTGTTCACTATAATACTCAAGTTGCTTGAAAAAACACGATATTTTTGAAGATTTTATTGACATAATTTCATATTATACGTTATGATAAATCCTTGAACGGATACTCTCTTATCCCGAGCTGGCGGAGGGACAGGCCCAATGAAGCCCAGCAACCTGCTAAATGTTTTTGTTCTTTATTATAAAGAATCAATTTTAGCAAAGGTGCTAACCTGACGCGAGGACTTATGTTCCTTGAACGATAAGAGTGAAAGGCGCGAATCGATTTGCTTTCAACCTTTTCACAATGATGAAAGGTTTTTTTTATTGCAAAAAAAGATGGACGACTTTTGGACTGCAAGACAAATGGATGTTGTTATTTTGAGTCCATACATTAAACAGTAGGGCAATTTAATAACAGCTACCTGTTTTATTCATACTATTTAGGGAATGAGTTCCGTATCAAACTCTGATTACTTATTATAAGTAATCTACTCAATTTCTATATAAGGAGGAAGTCAGATGTCAAGAAACGTTCGTTTGTTTACTTCTGAATCAGTTACTGAAGGTCATCCGGATAAAATTTGTGACCAAATTTCTGATGCGATATTAGATGCTATTTTAGCAAAAGATGCGAATGCTCGTGTTGCGGCAGAAACATCAGTAACAACAGGTCTTGTCTTAGTAGCAGGTGAGATCACAACATCTACGTATGTAGATATTCCAAAAATTGTTCGTGAAACAGTGAAAGAAATCGGCTATACTCGTGCGAAATATGGTTTCGACTCTGAAACATGTGCTGTATTAACTTCGATTGATGAGCAATCAGTTGATATTGCAATGGGGGTTGACCAAGCATTAGAAGCACGTGAAGGTCAAATGAGTGACGAGGAAATCGAAGCAATCGGAGCAGGAGACCAAGGATTAATGTTTGGTTTTGCTTGTAACGAAACGAAAGAGCTAATGCCTCTTCCAATCTCATTAGCACATAAATTAGCGCGTCGTCTGACTGAAGTACGTAAAGAAGAAATTCTTCCTTACCTTCGTCCAGATGGAAAAACACAAGTTACGGTTGAGTATGATGAGAATAACAAGCCTGTCCGCATTGACACAATTGTAATTTCTACACAGCATCATCCTGAAATCAGCTTAGAGCAAATTCAGCGTAACGTGAAAGAGCATGTAATTAATCCAGTTGTTCCACAAGAACTAATTGATGAAAATACAAAATATTTTATTAACCCAACTGGTCGCTTTGTTATTGGTGGACCACAAGGAGATGCTGGTTTAACTGGCCGCAAAATTATCGTTGATACTTACGGTGGTTATGCTCGTCATGGTGGCGGTGCGTTCTCTGGAAAGGATCCAACAAAGGTTGACCGTTCTGCTGCATATGCTGCACGTTATGTAGCCAAAAACATTGTGGCTGCAGGACTAGCTGATAAGGTTGAAGTTCAGCTTGCTTATGCGATTGGTGTGGCACAGCCTGTTTCTATTTCCATTGATACATTTGGAACAGGGACAGTTAGCGAAGATATTCTAATTGATGTCGTTCGCAAAAACTTCGACCTTCGTCCAGCAGGTATTATTAATATGCTGAACCTACGTCGTCCGATTTATAAGCAAACGGCTGCTTACGGACACTTCGGCCGTACAGATATTGAGCTTCCATGGGAGCGAACAGATAAGGCAGATGCGTTACGTGCAGACGCTTTACAAAAGTAAATAAATAGTTGGAAAGAGGGAATTGCTCTATGAAGCAATTCCCTCTTTTTATAATGATAGGCTGTCACGAACAAGCTTAATTTCTATCCTTATAGAACTTTTCTGTACTGTCTTAGTCATTCCCCTGTAGAGACTTGTAATATTGAGCTTTTTCAGCATACTCACGGCTTATTCTTTCCATATCCTTAATATCCTCTAGCGTTAATTCACGAATAATTTTAGCAGGCCTACCAAATGCTAATGTATTAGGCGGAATTTTTTTGCCTTGTGGAACAAGACTGCCAGCACCAATAAAGGCGCCTTCTCCTATTTCAGCTTGATCAAGAATAATCGAGCCCATGCCAATAAGCGCTTTTTTTCGAATAATGCAGCTATGTAAAATTACTTGATGACCAATTGTTACTTCATCCTCAAGAATTAATGGGTTGTTGGGGCTTTGATGGAGCACTGAATTGTCTTGGATATTGACCTTTTTTCCAATGACAGTTGGGGCAACATCCCCTCTGATGACCGTATTAAACCAGACGCTGGATTCTTCACCAATTTCTACACCACCTGTTACTGTGGCATAGTCAGCGATATAAGCGGATTTTGCTATTTTTGGCATAATTCCTTTATACGGATAAATCATTTATTAATACATCCCCTCATAAAATAATAAATTGATTTTACCATAAAATAGATAGAAGTTATTTTTTATCCAATTATTACGAATAGGTGAATGAATGAGTATCTTCCCTTTTATTTTGGATAAAAATGCTGTTATTTAGATGATATTATGTGAAGAATCGCTGTTTCTAGGCTATAATTTAAACAATATGACTAAAGCATAAAGGTTAGGAGGAAAACTATGTGGAAGTGGGAAGCTGAAGGAGAGGCTAAAGCAGTCATTGTTATTGTACATGGTGCAATGGAGCATCACCGCCGCTATGGCTGGCTCATTGAAATGTGGCGATTAGCGGGTTATCATGTCATAATGGGTGATCTTCCTGGCCAAGGAATGACAACAAGAGCAAGAAGAGGTCATATTGATTCATTTGACGAGTATATTTTCGAAGTGAAGGATTGGATTCAAGCAGCCTATCAATTCGAATTACCGGTTTTTTTAGTAGGGCATAGTATGGGGGGGTTAATTGCTATTCGTCTTCTTCAAGAAGAAAGAATGAGATTAGCAGGTGTCATCCTATCTTCCCCTTGCCTTGGATTAGTGAAAAAACCGTCCAAAATATTGGAGTTCGTTTCTCGAGGATTAAATGTCATCGTTCCAAGCTTAAGAATAGATTCCGGCATATCAGTAGATTTAGCAACGCGAAATACTGACGTAAGAGAGGCTGACTCTAATGATACCTTATATGTAACGAAAGTATCAGTAAGGTGGTACAGTGAACTTTCCCATGCCATCAAGCTAGCATTTGAGAATCTTGACAAGATTCAAGATGTCCCATTGCTTGTGATGCAGGGGGGAGAAGATCTAATCGTCGATAAGAAAATGGTGAACGACTGGTTTAACCTTGCTCCATTTTCGGAAAAGCGATTTAAAGAATGGCCTAAATGCTATCATGAAATCTTTAATGAGCCTGAAAGGGAAGAAGTCTTTGAATATACGAAAGATTTTATCAAAAGCCAATTAAAGGCAATTGGTTATATTGTATAAATGTTTTTCTAATTTGAGAACTGTCTAGCTCCAGGCGCCATCGGCTCACGAGTCTAAGCTAATCCGTCACAAAGGTTAAATAACAACCTTTATGCCGGCTCGTCTTATGCTGGTCGCCGATTAGCGGGCGCCTTGCGCTTTTCTAATGAGGTGAGGAAGTAAATGGGTGTTCCTTCGATGCCGATTAGTTTAATGTCAAAAGTCTATCGCAAAATACTGCCAATGGTTCATAAGGAATTATCCTATTGGAAAAAAAGAGCGGAAGCAATTCCAGATGCTGAACTTCGAAAGCAAGCATTAGCAAGTATTGAGC
>JAEWIG010000196.1 GCA_023387295.1 Bacillota bacterium
ATCCTTATTAATCCCTATATTGACAAATACGCCAATCCCCGGGTTCACATCACTTACTCTAGCCCACCCATAGCTTTCAGTTGTTACTTCTGGAATGGTTGTTGTTGCTGCAATTCTTCCTCTAGAATCAATATAGAGAAACACTTCTACTTCTTGTCCTTCTTCAAGCTCCAAATCGGTATCATTTTTATGTAAAAGAACATCTTCATTCCCATCTGATAAAAAATAACCATACTCCACTAATCTTTCAACTTTTAATTGAGCTGTCCGTCCGATAAATTCATTTAATGCCATTAGAAACCCTCCTTTATTTTTCAAAAAATTTGGCTATGTTATAACATGCCTATTAATTATTGAAATCTACTCATATCTCGTAAGGTTGTTTGAACTGATTTATTTTACTATAATTAAGGGATAAAGTGAAACTTCTTTTATAAGAAGTTTGAGTAAAGGAGGAAATAATAGCAATGTCAAAAGAAAGTTCATTTGATATCGTATCAAAGGTTGATTTCGCAGAGGTTACAAATGCCATTAGTATAGCAATGAAGGAAATTCAAACACGCTATGACTTTAAAGGAAGTAAGAGTCAAATTTCCCTTGATAAAGAAGAGCTCGTTCTTATTTCTGATGACGAATACAAGCTTGGCCAGGTTAAGGATGTTTTATTTAGTAAATTAATTAAGCGTGGTGTCCCTGTTAAAAACCTTGACTATGGAAAAATTGAAGGTGCGTCTGGTGGAACAGTCCGCCAAAGAGCAAAAGTGGCACAAGGCATCGATAAGGAAGATGCGAAAAAAATAAATACACTTATTAAAAACAGTGGTTTAAAAGTTAAAAGTCAGGTGCAAGATGATCAAGTCCGAGTAACAGCGAAAAGCCGCGACGACTTGCAAAAAGTAATTGCTGCTGTTAAAGAAGCCGACCTATCTGTTGATGTTCAATTTGTGAATTATCGATAATTATTTTAAAAAACACAAGTGGTCTCAATCAAAATTAGATTAAGACCACTTTTTATGCTAATATTAACAATTTTAGCTTGCTTTTATTTGTCGTAGACCGATCCTCTATCTTGAACCCGGAGTATTATTCTTTCTTATGCTTTTCGCTTCGATCTCTTCCATAGTAAAAAGATAAACGTAATAAACATTACGTAAACAATTCCCATTGCTGCAAGATAAGGAATATTTAATCCTGTTTTTGGCGCCAATGCATAGATTTCAGCTTTTTCCCTATCCATATATATCGTGTACTCTCCATCACTACTACGAACGAGATCTCCTACTAATAAACCTCTTAGTTCTTTTTCATCTTCTAATTGTTCGGTACTTAGGGTAACAGTTTGTGATTCCGATGAATTATTAATGGCGATCACAGTCGTTTCATCTTGAAACATTCGCTTGTATACCATCATACCGTTTTCCTCTGCAAGAATTTCAAACGTACCTCTTGTAAGACTTGGAAGTGTCTGACGAAGCTCCCCTAACTTCGTCATATAATCAATTAATTCTTTATCTGTTCTAAAATCCATTTGCCTATGGTTATCTATTCCTAGACTACCGTCAAGGGCGATCTCGCTGCCATAATAAACTATTGGGATTCCTGGAATAGTATAAAGATGTGTTAAAGCTAGTTTCCATCTTGGACCAGGGTGCTGATTTTTTGTAATCGCATCACGGGTAAACCGAACTGTTTGATTATTGTCCATTATATTTCCCATTACATATGAATTGGGATAAACAGAATTTATATTCTCTTCTGCTGTTAAAAGAGTATTTGTTGGCATGTCAACTTGAGAAAAAATCGGTCTGACTATTTCCATGAGAGGATAATTAATAAACCCATCTATTCCTGTTTCCTCATACAGAGAAATCTGTTTCTCATCATTAGACATGATTTCTCCTAGCAAAAAGAAATCCTCTTTAACCCCTTTAACCTCATCCACAAATTCAGATAGGAAATTAATCGGAACATAATTAATGGAGTTCAAGTGATAACCATCAATGTTTGTTTCATTTATCCACCATTTTGCTGCATCAATTAAATAATCGCTAACATCAGGATTTCCCTGATTTAAGTCAGGCAATCCATCAACCCATGCTTTCTCAAGCTGCTCCACTGAAGCTGCATCGGTAGCATCTGTTTCCTCATGAAACCAATCCTTTTTTGTTGCATCATTTAACCAAGCATGGCTTGGACCAACATGATTAACGACAAAATCGATAATCACCTTCATCTCTCTTTTATGGGCTTCTTCTACAAGCAGTTTAAACTCATCAATTGTCCCGAAATGTTCTTCGGTATTGTAATGATCCTGAATCCAGAAGCCATGATATCCTAAATCTTCGTTATCAAAAATTGGGGATAACCAAATTGTAGTGAACCCCATATCCTTAATATAATCTAGCTTGCTAATTACCCCTTGAAAATCACCGCCATGATAGCTTCTTGGATCTTTCACATCTACATGGTAATCATTATTAAAATCCCCATTACTAAAGCGATCCATCATGAGAAAATAAATGGATTCATCTTGCCATTTACGCTCTTCTTTTTCAACTGCACCTACTGGTAGGGCATAAAAAAGAAGAAACGGAATTAAGATGAGCATCCGCAATTTTTTTTTCATTTCTGCTCCCCTTCCCCTTTTGTTAACAAGCTTTTATCTATTCTCTATGTAAAAGGATGCAACTCTTTAAGAGTAGCCTGTTCTGCCCTCTCCCGTC
Organism: Bacillota bacterium; assembly: GCA_023387295.1. Taxonomy (GTDB): domain Bacteria; phylum Bacillota; class Bacilli; order Bacillales; family Cytobacillaceae; genus Cytobacillus. Next base: position 2,724 of record JAEWIG010000196.1, read on the forward strand.
AAATAGAAAAGCGCAAGGGGCTTGTTCAGCCCCGACAAGCATAAGACGAGTCTCTCAGAAAGGTGAGCTCTACCTTTCTGAGAGATTTGGCTTATGACCTCGAGGGGCTAGCCACTGGAGCTAGACAATGAAAAGCTATAGCGGATTGTTCTGGAACGACGATAATTTAAGCCATATACCTATTTCAGAATATGTGCTTAAAGAATATCTTATAAATAATAAGTTTTGTCTTTTGCGATAAAGTTCAGAAATCATCATTCATGGTTATAAATATTGTGTAAACTGTCAAAACAGATTGTTAACGGTAGTAAATGGAGGTTTTAGGGATGGATAAACAGCAACGAACAAGACTGATTGAATATCAAGCCCGAGCATTTTCCGAGGGTACAATTGAATTCATTAATAATCAGTGGGTTTTTTTTGATAAGGAAACAGAAGAAGCCTCATTATTAGATGATTTCCTCCATCAGGAAATTGAAGTGTATCGATTCAAACGTTGGAAAAAAGGGATATTATTTGAGGAAGGAAGATCAAGATCGAAAGAAGAATTGATTCAACTTAAAGATCATGATTCTGTTCGTATCCGAAAACTACTTGTATTCTCTTTAGAAAAATTATTAGAGGAATTAAATGAGGATGCTTTTTTTCAATTTATCACAACATTGAATTCATTACAGTTCTCAATTTATGATTGTATTTATTGTTATAACCAACTAACATTTCTTAACCAAAGTAATCGAAAAAGTGGGGTTAATTTCATTGTTTTCGATAATCAAGATCATATATGCAATGTACAGCATCACTTTAGTTATTTTGAAAAAACAAACGATCGCTTTGAATTTACATTGAATAGCGGGAAAAGAATGGTTATTGAAAAAATATCTTCGTAAAACTAAAAACAGAAGTGCTATTAGTGGGAAAAGAGGCTGTCCGATAAGTGCCTGGCACTCTCCTCGCAACACCATATATAGAGTAGCTTTAATAGCTTTTCATCTATATAAAGTGTTGGAGGTGCCAGGCTCTTTGTTTTCGGACAGCCTCTTTTTTTAAAAAGCTCACGTGATGATAATTGTCATCGGAACATCTATTCTCTCTAGTTTGCTAATCCTTTTTCAAAATCAGTAGATAAAAGTGGCCGATGAATATAAAAGCCTTGTGCATAATGACATTTTAATTCACGTAGAAGCTCTATTTGTTCTTTTGTTTCAACACCTTCAGCCAACACTTTAACATCTAGTCCATGCCCCATCGTAATAATAGCTTTAACAATGGCGATATCAGATGTATCTACTCGCAAATTATTAATAAAGGAGCGATCAATTTTCAGTGTATTTATTGGCAAATCCTTCAAATAGCTTAATGAAGAATATCCAGTACCAAAATCATCAATTGATACTTTTACTCCAACGTTTTGTAATGCCCTCATAATTTTAATACTATAATCAATATTACTTAACATTGTACTTTCTGTTAATTCTAGCGTTAAGTATTGCGGAGCTAAATTCGATTCTCTTAACGCATGTTTCACTTCTTGCAAAAAGTTCGGCTGCTGAAACTGATAAGCGGATACATTGACGGAAACAGATAAATATTCGTTTCCGAGCAGTTGCCATTTTTTATTTTGCATACATGCTGTTCTTAGCACCCATCTACCAATTTCATCTATGAGCCCTGTTTCCTCAGCAAGTGGAATAAATTCCGCTGGAGAAACAAGACCTTGCTTCGGATGATTCCAACGTATTAATGCTTCACTTCCAAATATTTCACCCGAATGTAAGTCAATTAAAGGCTGGTACATTAAGTAAAATTCATTTTTTTGAAGAGCCTTTCTTAAATAACTCTCCAGCTCTAATCGATTCATTGCCTTGTCATTCATATCCGTTGAAAAGAATGTAACGCGATTACCACCATGATTTTTCGAAAGATTGGTAGCCATGTCCGCATTTTTCAAGAGTGTATGTCCATCCATACCATCATCAGGGAAAAAGCTAACACCAACACTAGCTGTAATAAATAAATCTTGCCCATCGTGAAAAATCGGAAGCGCAATTTCTTTTAAAATTAGTTTGGATGTTTTCATTACATCATCAATTGTAGCAATCTTGGAAAGGGCAACAGTAAACTTATCGCCACCAAATCTGCCGATATAGGAACCTGTAGGAAGCGCCTTTTCAATCCTGTCGGCTAATTCCTTTAAGATTTTGTCACCCGCATAATGTCCTAAGCTATCATTGATTATTTTGAACCGGTCCATATCAATTGATAACACAGAAAGCATTCGTTTTTTCTTTTTCGCTCTCGAAAGCATTGCCTCAAGTTGTTCAGTAAACTTCATTCGGTTTGGAAGGCCTGTATCATGGTCATAGTAAGCTAATTCCATAATTTTGTCTTCATTTTTTTTCTGCTCTGAAATATTTCTTCCAATCCCATAAATGCCTACACATTCTCCATTAATCATAATTGGAATGTTCTTAAGCTGAAACAGATTCGTCTCCCCAGACCTTAATTCAATATGGCTATTATAGTATTGTTCTTTCCCTTTAAGGGCTCGTAGAAAATGCATTCTAACCTTCGGAAGATCCTCATTTGCAATAAATTTTAGCGCTGATTTTCCGAATAGCTCCTCATTGTTATAACCGAACATTTTTTCAAACGCTGGATTAACACTCGTAAAATGCCCTTGTAAATCTGTCGAGAAAATAAAATCTGAGTTCATATTAAACAATGACTCATAATGTTTCTCCGATAGCTGTAGATTTTCGTTTAATTGGCGAACATCCTTTTGAGTTGCTTCAAGCAAAAAATTTAAAGCAGAAAAAGTTTTTAAAAAGTCTGGTTTCTCATATTTAAATGATAGTTTCCGCTCGCTCGGTATATTGCTGCCATTTTCAGACAGGGCTAAGTATGTAAGTGAAACTCCCAAGAGCTGTGGTCTTCCATTTTTTCCTGTTGATAGCTCTCCATATGAAAAGAAGCCATTTGTCGGTGCAATGCTTTGTAGTGATAAAAGCTCATGTTTCGTAAAATCGGACATAACTCGTTTTCTTGTTGCACAATTATAAACAAAAATTGATTCAACTGGTTTTTTTGCTAATTGTTTAAAACCACGAATTGAATTATCTATCATCATATCTATATTTGTGTAGGAAAAAGCAATTTCCATTCCTTCACTAACATTCCTATTAACTTGAACGGCACCATTTTTTAATATATTTTGAATAAATAGGGATGCTACCTCCCCTTTATGATTCATAATAAAAGGAAATTCGCAGCCTGATTCTGGAAGGTCCTTTACGAAGCTTTCTCCTAAATATTGTTTTAAAATACTCATAGGCTTTTTCTTATCAATTGTATAAATAGTATTTCCACTTGCTTTCGTAATCGTAAAGGATTTACCTATTTTTTGAAACTCATAATTACTAGATGAGTGAACAATTAGCTCTTTACTTTGGAGAACTACAGCAGCTACACCTTTATTTGTCATTTCATCCTTCGTAAAAGCGAATGTTTCTTCTAAAAAAGCACCATTACCTGATAGGCCACCGGCTAGGTGTATATCAGGGCTATTTACATATATACCATTGAGTAGAGATTGTATATCTACTCCTTGTCCTGAGGGAAAAACCAGCATCGCCTTTGTATCAAAATCAATTATCTGCTCAGCAAGGTTTTTCCCCATTTCAAAACTATTATCATAGTTATCTTGATGAAGCAAAACTGATTTTACTTCTGTTTTTTCAAAAACTGTGAATGAGAGAAGGACTTCATTTTCACTCGCTTGCCCTTCACATATTTCCCCAGCACCTGTGCAACCCACAATGATAGCAAAAGGAAGTCTACTATTGAGAAGATTTTGCAGCTGTTGCAAAAAGTTCCGGTCTGTTTTTCCTGAGAAAACTTGAACGAGTACGTTAGCTAAATCAGACAGTTCATGAACATCAATAAACCTATTTAGTTCGTCATTATTTTTATACAGATAAGATATTGTTTTAGCCATAAAAAATCACCGTCAGTAAGTTGATATTTCTTCTCATCTTAAAAATACCATAAATATTGGTAAATTGTTATAAAAAAAAAGAAAAAGCTACCTTTTTTGATAGCTTTTTGTAGAATAGTTGCGTATTTTGTCGATTTTCCTACGAAAGGAACGTTAATGGTAGTTTCATAAAACCTAAATATAGAACAAATCCAAACGAAACAGCGAATGACAACCAGAACATGGTTGTTTTCTTTCCCTTCACTGTTCTCACAAGAATCATTTCTAGCATTGCAATAACAAAAATTCCTACTAATGACTTTACTACATATAGTGCACTAATACTGTTGATACTAAATAATATCCATACACCTGTTGCAATGATAATTAAATATAACAGTCTTAGCGCCATTTGAACTATTTTTGCTGCTCGTGCTTTACCACTTTTATGTAATCCAAAGGCGACAATAAATAAAATAATTGTTAATAGCCATGCCGTAATATGAGAATGAATCATTTTAATACCCCCCATGTAAAATCGATATAATCATATCATATATATAGGGATTTTACCAAAGATATGGTGTTAATATTACAAACCATCTTTTCCCATTAATCTTCTACTTTATTTTTTAATGTACCAATCTTCTCTACCGAGATTTCAATCCTATCGCCAGGTTGTAAAAATCGGGGTGGTTTAAACCCTTTACCTACCCCAGCAGGTGTACCAGTTGCAATGATATCGCCAGGTTGTAATGTCATACCCTGTGATAGCACCGCAATAATTTCTTCAACCGGAAAAATAAAGTTCTCCGTATTTGATTCCTGTCTAACTTCACCATTTACCGTCGTTTGAATTTGTAGGTTATTCGGATTTTCGATCGCTTGAGAATGAACAATCCACGGACCCATTGGACATGTCGTATCAAGGCTTTTCCCAATAAAGAACTGTTTATGCTTAGCTTGAAGATCTCTAGCTGTAATGTCATTTATAATCGTATAGCCAAATATAAATTTTAGCGCCTCTTCTCGCTTAATCCCTCTTCCTTCTCTCCCAATGACAATCGCTAATTCTCCCTCATAATCTAGCTGTTCTGTTATATCTCGATGAGAAAGGATCATTTCTTCCGTGCCAATAACCGTTGTCGGTGCCTTCGTAAAAACCATTACATGCTCAGGAATATCATCCTTGCTCCCCATTTCAATGGCATGCTCTGCATAATTCTTACCGACACAGAAAATATTTTTTCGAGGAACTGGAATGGGCGCTATTAATCGGACATCCTCAAGTGGAATTAAAAGTCCCTCTTCTTGACGAACGGCCCAATCCAATAAATCTCTTACTTTATGAATAAATGCATCCCCTAATGCGATGCACTCTATCATCGTCTCAGGAAAATCACTTTCTCCATATTTTTTCTCTGCAGCTTTATGCAGTGGCAAAACTTTCGAACTACTTTCATCGACTACTCCGACAAATGCTTTCCCATCTATGTCTGCTGTTACAAATTTCATATCGACACACCCCTAGGCATTATTAATTGGATTATTTCTATAATAGAAGAATTGGAGATATAATGTAAAGTTTAGAAATATTTACGTGTAATAAAGATATGAGGATTAAGAATGCTAAGGACTTATACTTGAACACTCACAGGTAATTTGGGCTTTTTAATCACAAACAGTTAATCATTACATAGGATATAAGGGAGATTAAAGCAAAGGGTGTCGTGTATGCCAGCTATCGTAGGAGTTGCGCAAGTTATATCTATTGGAACAGGGGCCGTTTTTAATATTGGAGATGTCTATAAAATCATGCCCGTATCAAGTGCAAAGACTTTTTCTGGGGCAGGTTCTTTTAATACAGGCGATGGCTTACATGTTTATAATCAGCAAAGCTCAACAAACACTTACGATTCTGATGGCGTTGACCAAGGTATCATTCTTACCGTTTAAGATAAAAACTATTTTTTTTTCATTTCTTCTCAAAGGTGATTATGATGAATTTTTATATTCAACAATCCATTCAAATAAATTCCATAAAAATTGGTGGTATTTCTAATTCTTCTGTCTTCCAAGTTGGAAGTGCTGGCATCATAAAGCCATCTGCTCATCTATACAATACAGGTGGATTCACTGAACCAGCTCCAAGTCCTGTCGGATCGCCTGCTGGTACAGGATTTTCAACTCCTTTTGTTCCATTAGCATCGAAATAAATCGCACTAAAAGTAACAAATTTTACGAAAACAGACTTTTTATTACGTATTTCAGTGAGGTGGTGTGAATGACGAACGACTTCTATTCTTATCTAGAACAGCTACATTCCTATGTACAAATGCAGGAAAAGAGAATACAAAGCTTAGAGGAGTCGGTAAATAGGCTGAAGGAAGAAGTTAACGTTCTTAAAAATCGTCCTCCGATTAAGGTTGATACAATTGAGTATAAGTTTGATCAACTCAAGGTTGAGACGCTTGACGGGACATTGAACATTGGCTTAAACCCTTCTGATTTACAAAACATCGAAGATTTTGCAGTCAACAACAAAGGTATTCAAACACCATTTTCTCCCCAACAGCAAATGAAGCGAACGATAGAAATTGAGGAGGAAATCTATCAATATTTAGAAAATCAATTACCTCAAGTAATCACTGAAGTACAAGAAAAAAATAAGCTTCATTTCGATGAATCCTATCTTTCATTTATTAAAGAAGATATAAAGAAACAATTACCTGTTCGAATTGATCATCATCTAAAGCAGTTCCAAGCCTTTAGCCGTGAAACGAACGAATCAGAGAATATTAATATCAAAATCATCAATATTTTAACAAAAGAAATCCGCAATGGAGTGGAGACGTTTATGAGAAATCTACCTGAAAATATAAAAGGAATGAAGGTTGAATGAATTTTCAAGTGTATAATCGAGAGCTTTCTGTTGGTCATATACGCATCATCGGTGTCTCTAGTTCGTCGATTTTAATGATAGGTGATACACAAACAATTCAGCTTGCTTCTGCATTTGATACTCCACCAGAATCTTTAATCATTGGACCTTTTGTTCCTTTGTCTCCGGAGTAAGAAAATGCTACAGAGGACATCAATTGTTGAGCAGCTTCATCTTGATTCGGTATCATTCTCCTCCGTGATAGAACTTGGAGATTCTAGTTATATCCAAGGGTTTTCACGCGCTTTAGCCATTCAACGTGAAGAAGATATTTTTTTTGGTAACGAAGGCGATTTTAATCGTTTCCCTGTTTTTTCGATTCCATTTTCATTTCTTCCAGTTGAAGAAAATTTTACGATGTTTACAACTCAGCTTCATCCTATCATTAAAGTAAAAACGATTGAAGTCATGGGTACTTCATCTGCAGCTGTCATCCATATTGGAAGCAGTAATCATATTTTAATGGAATCAAGAGTAAAGCATATCCGCCAGCTGAGGCCAAAAGAATAATGCTAAAATCCACGTCAATTTTATTTTTGTTTGAAAAGGATGTTCTGCTATGCCAGCTATAATTGGACCGGTACAAGTTGTAAATGTGACCGGAGGAGTTGTTCAATTCGGGGACGCCCTCAATATTTCTCCTAAAAACAGTTCAAAAACGTTTACAGGACAGGGGGCTTTAAATACAGGGGGCTTTATCATTACTAATAATGGACTAAATGCAACCAATGTGCTTGATACAAACTTAATTGATCAACCGATTATCGGAAACAATTAAAAAAAGTGGCTAGTTCAAGTTCGCTGAACTGCCACTTTTACCTAAATCACCAACTAAATAGATAGAGACTGCTGATGAATGTAGTTAAAGCTTTATTGTATGCGCCCCATCGAAGAAAAATAAATATCTCTCTGTAACTTCGCGCTTTAATATTTGTTCTAATGCCATCGTATACATATCAATTTGTACTCGATACCTATCCTCTAGCACGCTTTTTGCTTCTGTAAATCCACCCTTAAATCGATCGGTAATTCTATCCGTTTTATAATCAAGCAGGACCATTCCATCCTCATCTTCAAATACACAGTCAATAATTCCCTGAATAAGAACGTGCTCATCTTCTCCTTGCCATTCTTGATACATAATACTTGCAGGATAAGATAAGCTGAAAGGAATTTCTCGTTTTACTACCTTTGCATTCATAACTCTTTCACCAATTTCAGTATCAAAAAAACTAATAACGGCAGCTGGATCGATACTGTCTCTTTGCTCAGCCGTCAATAACTCCTTTTCCACTAAATCATCTAACAACGAACAAACGGATTCCTCCGTTGCTCGTTTGCTAAAGTCCATTTGCTGCATAACCATATGCATGGCAGTTCCACGTTCTGCTGGTGTCAGTGATTTGGCCTGCATAAACCTTGGCCGATTAAATAGCGGCTTCTTAAGTGTTCGGATTAAATCAGTCCCACTTTCCTCTTGTTCAAATAGCTCCCTTTGCCGCTTAACTTCTGAAACAGATTGTTTTGACCTTGAATTCACTGCATTCTCATGTGTGTAGGTCCATGATAATGTGCTTTCAATCTTATCTTTATAGGAGGATTCAACTGGTACCATTTCGCCAGCATACACTTTTTCTAAATATTCTTCCTCCGCACCTTCAGTCTCAGTTTCAATCCTCGCTACTTCATCATGCCTTAAAATCTCAACCTTGCAGCATGATGGATGCTCAATGTTTTCAGCAGGGATAAG
>JAEWIG010000257.1 GCA_023387295.1 Bacillota bacterium
TGAAGGTATGACTTCTTATGTCCTGATGGACTTACGTCACTTAGGAAAAGAAAAAATTATGGAACGCCTCCCACAAGTTCGAGAACTAGCAATGGATTTTGAGGGTGTTGACTTAATTAAAGAACCAGTGCCGATTCGTCCAAGCTGTCATTATATGATGGGTGGGATTCATGTAACTGATTACAAAACATGTGCGACTCCGATAGAGGGTATTCATGCTGCTGGAGAATGTTGCTCTGTATCGGTTCATGGAGCAAACCGTTTAGGTGGTAACTCAGTAGCCGATGTAGTGTTATTTGGTAAATATGCAGGAATAGGGGCTCAAGAGTCTGCGAAAAAACGCTCCTATGCTTCGACATCTAAACTAGAACAAGAGGCTGCAGGATGGCGGGCGAAATTCCAATATATTCGTAATAAAAAAACGGGTATTAATATGTTCGAAATTCGAGATAAAATGGCTGAAACAATGTGGTATAACGTTGGAATCTTCCGTACAGAGGAAGAGATGGTAAATGCCTATAATACCATTGGTGAGTTACTTGAACAATATGACGATGCTTATATTGGAGATTCCATTGAAGCGTATAATATGTCGTTCATTAATTATATAGAACTTGGCAACTTGCTAAAACTGGCAAAGGCAGTGGCAATGGGTGCAATTAATCGGAAAGAGAGCCGTGGCTCACATTCAAGGGGAGATTTCCCTAATCGTGATGATGAGAATTTCCTAAAACATACGTTAATTTATAACGAAGGGAAAGAATATCGTCTGGAATATTTGCCGGTCACGATTACGAAATATCAACCGGAGGAGCGAAAATACTGATGAGAACGATACAATTTACAATTAAACGATTCGACACAAAAAAAGTATGGTATCAAGACTACTCTCTACCTTATGAAAAAGGAAAAACAATTCTTTGGGCTTTAACATTGATCCGTGAGGAAATAGATCCAACTTTAGTATTTACATCTGCATGTCGCCATGCTATTTGTGGGAGTTGTGCTATTCAAGTAAATGGAAAATCATATTTAGCATGTAAGGCTTCTCTTGATGAGATACTCGAGACATTTAAGACAGACAATCTAATATTTGAACCATTAAATAATTTTGAAGTAATTAAAGACCTTGCTATTGCATGGGAGCCAAAGATGGAGAAAATGAAACAAGTGAAACCCTGGCTACTCCCGACAAATGAAGGAAGTATCGAAAAGGGCTTTACTCAAAGTGAAGATGATTTCCATCAAATTGCTGCCCCAACGGACTGTATTCTTTGTGGTGTTTGTACTTCAGAATGTAACCAACTCGCTGTTAATGATGGAACATACTTAGATCCTTTTATTTTGAATCGAGCATACCGTTTTGCTGTTGACTCAAGGGATGGTTCACCTGAAGAGCATATTCAACCAGCTTATGAAAATGAGCTATGGAAATGTATGCATTGTATGCAATGTGTATCTAGCTGTCCAAAAGGGATTCCACTGACTGACCAAATTGCATACTTACGACAAGAATCAATCAGAATGGGTGAAGTAAATAACCAAGGAGCAAAACACGCATTTGCTTTCCACGATGATGTTCGTAACAAAGGTCGATTAAATGAAACGATGCTGCCAATTAAGACGGACGGACTTCTGAAAACAGCAACGACCAAAATTCCTTTTGCTCTTCGGATGATTAAAAAAGGAAAAATTAATCCACTTCATATGCCAAAAGCCGTTGAAGGAATTAAAGGAGTAAAAGAGATTTATAAGTATGCCGAGGAGGTTAGAAGCTAATGAAATACGCATTTTTTCCAGGATGTACATTAGAATCAGCTGCTGGGGAACTCATGATTTCAACTAAGAGGGTTGCCGAGGAATTGGGTATTGAATTAATCGAATTAAATGGATGGACGTGCTGTGGAGCAAGTCATATTCAAGATGTGGATAACTTTTTAGCCACAAGCATTAATGCTCGTAACATCGCTTTAGGTGAAAAATTTGGAACATCAAAAATAATAACTGTATGTAATACTTGTACATTGATGCTTCGAACTGCAAAGGATAAGCTTGATAAAAATGAAAAGTTACGCAAAGAAGTAAACAAAGGATTAAGGGGCACAGGTTTGCAGTATAAAGGAACAGCCGAAGTAACCCACTTATTATGGGCTTTAATAGAAGATTACGGTCTTATGCGCTTGAAGCAAAAAGTGAAACGTCCATTAACAGGATTAAAAGTAGCGAATTTCTACGGATGCCATATTTTAATGCCTCCTAGTATTATGGGATTTGAGAACCATCGAAATCCTTACTCAATGGAAATGGTTGCAGAAGTACTAGGGGCAGAAAGTGTTGATTTTGATCAACGTTTAGCTTGCTGTGGATTCCACTCTGTATTCCCAGCGGAAAGAGAAGTTATGAACTTGACAGGGAAGAACTGTTTATCACCGAAAAATTCAGGAGCACACTGTTTAGTTACACCATGTCCACTATGCCAAATGCAGCTTGATGCATATCAACCAGATGCACAAAAAAGATTTGCGGAAGATATTACGATGCCAGTGCTTCACTTGCCACAGTTAATAGGTCTTGCTTTAGGTTTATCACCAGAAGAACTTGCAATTCAGCGCCATGTTGTTGATGCGATTCCAATGCTAAAAGAGAGCTTGCAATTAGCGTAAATTAAGTTAGATAAAAAGGGGATATTTTTCGTGAAATATACCTATCAAAAAAATGCCAAATTAGTTGGGAATGTTGATAACGAAAAGCTATGGCTTCTGAATCGTGAAGATGATTGGATTCATGATCAATATGGAGAAAGCTATATTTATTATGGTGTAATCCATAGTAGTGCAGCACCTTTTCATCCCTTATCTACGTCCATTACTGGATACTTTCAAGATCGAGATACGCAGAAATGGATAAAGGTAAAAGGTGGAGTTGCTTCCTTTATGCTAGGGGATATTGAAAAAGCTTGGCTTGATAATATTGAAAATTTTCTACATGTTGAAATGAAAACAAGTGTTTATAAGTATTATAGAAAAGTCTAAAGAGGTTCTTCTAATGTAGAAGATCCTCTTGTTTTGTATTTTTAAGGAGGACGAATAGCAATAAAACAGGATATCTTAATCGGTTTCATGTTTAGCTTTGAAAAAAGTTACAAATAGGTAACATCGTTTCGATTGACTGTTACTCGTTTGTAACCCTTTTTGTTATGAATTTCATTATGATGAATGCATAGTGAATGGATATCTCCGTAGGCTCGTATGAGGATGGTGTGAAGGAATCCAGCATGGTGCGATGAAAAAATTAAAGAAGAATTTCCAAGAAGTAACGGAGTTTTCATCTTTAGCTATGAATATAAATTAAACAGAACGGATTAATAATTCTAAATATTGTAAAATATAAATATCAAATGCTATTAAATGTGAGGTTATTTCGATGGCGGAGGAGAAAATTTTAGTAGTTGAAGATGAAATGTCGATTCGGAAGCTTATTGCCTTTAATTTACAGCGTTCTAATTTTGAAGTGCTTGAGGCTGGGGATGGAGCAGCTGCACTAAAGCTTGTGAAAGAAGAAAAGCCTTCCCTTGTGATATTGGATTTAATGCTGCCTGATATGGACGGCTTTGAGATTTGTTCCAAGCTAAAAGAAGAACACCCAGGTCTTGCTATTATTATTGTTTCGGCTAGAGGGCAAGATATGGAGAAAATAATGGGACTTGAGCTTGGAGCAGATGATTATATTGTAAAGCCGTTTAACCCTCTTGAATTAGTAGCTAGAATTCGCTCTGTACTAAGAAGAACGAATATGGAAACGAATCAAAAGCAGCAGACCAAAATGAAAATGGGACCATTTATTCTTGAACCAAAAACACAACGAGTCTATAAGAATGAGAAGCTCGTGAAATTAACAGTTCGCGAATTTCAATTGATGAAGCTTTTTTTCGAAAGGTTAAATGAGCCAATTACAAGAGACAATCTTCTCGATGAAGTATGGGGGATGGATTATTTTGGTGACTCCAAAACAGTTGATGTTCATATTCGCAGATTAAGAGAAAAGATTGAGGACGATCCATCGAATCCTTGCTATCTAAAAACGATTTGGGGATTTGGCTATTGTTTTCAAGAAAGTGAGAATGGAGTATGAAGCGAAGTATCCAGCGTCGATTAGTTTGGAGCAATTTACTTTTAATTATTGTAACGGTTGCACTATTTGAAGCCATTATTTTAGCTGGATTAATGTTTTACTATCAGAGCGGAATTAAACAAACATTAAGAGACCAAGGAGCGATGTTTTCTTCATTTTATGAACAAGAATTAATGGAGGGCGCATTTGAAGAACAGGCGGAACAATTTTTATCCCAATATAAATTTCTAGTCAATGCGCAAGTTCAGCTTATCAATGAGAGTGGAGACATTGTTGCTGAAACTCATCGAAGCATAGAGAAGAATTTGCTCGAATTTGATGACGTAAAGGCTGGGCTAAATGGGAATGTAGGCTATTTATCTAGCAAAATGGACAATGAAAAGGTCTTATCTGCTACGTATCCTTTATTTGCTGGTGGAAAAATTCTTGGGGCCATCCGTTTAACCACTTCTTTGGCACCATTAAATGCGGTTCTATATAAAAATATGCTTGTCTTACTATCTGTTGGCGGAGTTGTTATTCTTTTCGCAGCGTTATTAGGTTTTTTCCTGGCGAAATCGATCACAAAGCCAGTCAGTCATATGACAGTTGCTGCTGAAGAAATGGCTGCAGGTAAATTTTCTACAAGAATAATAAAGGAAAATGATGATGAAATTGGCAAGCTTGCTGATACGCTTAATTTTATGGCACAGCAGGTTCAACAGCATGAGCAGTTTAAAAACCAATTTATCGCATCCATTAGTCATGATTTGCGCACTCCGCTTACGTCGATAAAAGGTTGGGCGGTTACGTTACATTCCATGGTTCAGGACCCTTTTTCTAAGGAGGGTCTTGAAATTATCACGAGTGAAAGTGATAGACTAAATCATCTTGTGACGGATTTGCTGGACTTATCTAGTTTATCAAGCGGAAAGCTATCGTTTCAGTTTGAGGACGTCTTAATGGAACAGTTAATAACAGAGGTTGTCCATCTATACGAAGTAAAGTTAGCCGAAAAAGACATTACACTCATAAAAAGACTTGATGACAAAATTGGCATTATTCATGCTGATCAAAATCGAATGAAACAAGTGTTACTCAACTTGCTTGATAATGCATTGAAATTTACTCCAACAGGTGGCGAAATAGCGATTGAGCTTGAGAGAAAGGAATCATTCGTCATTATTCGGATAAAGGATAATGGCATTGGAATTTCGAAAGAAGAATTATATGAAGTAAAGGAAAAGTTTTTTAAAGGGAAAAAGAAAGGCTCAGGAACTGGATTGGGACTTGCTATTTGTGAGGAGATCATCCAAGCGCATAACGGGAGGTTTGAGCTTGAGAGTGAAGAAGGAAATGGAACGACTGCCATTATTAAATTACCGATGTAACCAATTATTAACTTTTCATTAACCAAATAGAAGCGATTTCCTTTTCGAAAAAGACTAAAGTCAAGATAGAAAGGGAAACGGAGGAATGAAAAAATGAAAAAAAGTGGATTATTATTATCGTTAGTTATGACAGGTTCATTGATAATGGGAGGATGTAACTTCCTACCTGAGCCGACAAGTCTTATTCAGGCACCTGCGAAGGCAAGTGCAAAGTCTAATGTTGATCAAAGTTTGGATGCAGTGGCAAAACGATTTTTACCAAAAGGAGCAGATCTTTCAATTCCAAATGGACCAATAGGGACAAAATCTATTTTAACCTCGGATTTCAATGGAGATGGACATAAGGAAGCAGTAGTCCTTTATCAATCAAAAGAAGCGAAGAATCAAGTGGGAGCGTTCGTGTTATCGAAGAAGAAAGAAAATTGGGAGAAAATCTTCGCTAAGAAAGGGTCTGGCTATGAAATTAGCTGGGCAAGTGCGGCAGATATAACTGGAGATGGAAAACAGGAATTGTTGCTTGGATGGAAGGTTGGCAGTTTAGCAGGAAATGTACTGGAGGTTTATACTTGGGAAAAAGGGAATTTTAAGCTTCTTCAAAAGATTAATTATCATCAGTTAGAGGCTATCAAATTCAAGGATGAGCCAAAAATCCGTTTGGCGATTTGGAAAAAAGATATTGGAGATACATATGAAATTGATTTATTGAAATGGGAAACGAAAAAATTCGTCGCCGATGAAAAAAATTATCCATCGTATTTTCCTAAAGCAGTTAAATATTTTAAAGAACGAACAGAGGCTGTACCTGATGCATCTTATTATTGGTATTATCTTGCAGATGCTGAGCTTAAGGCAAATCATCCTGAGTTAGCTTTAACGGCGGTTACAAAAGGGATGGAGAAGAACATGGTGATTCCTACTTTTGAGGAATTTGCAGATATGAAAGAAAAGATTGAGAAGAAGCTAGCTAGTATTAAGCAAGATATCCCTTATGATGTTCAAAATGCCGAAATTCATCTTGAAATTCCAAAAGAGATTGCACCGAATATTGTTCTGGAAGAAGGAAACGGCCTTGGCAGCAATTATATTGTATCTGTGTTTGTGTCACCAGAGCAAAAAGAGAAAAAATTATTATTTTCATTAGAGATATATTCAAAGGATATGATGTTCGA
>JAEWIG010000282.1 GCA_023387295.1 Bacillota bacterium
GGGGACTGAAAGATATGTCGCTAATCTATGAGCGTAGATACTTAATGGATTGAACCGCCGTATACGAGACCCGTACGTACGGTGGTGTGAGAGGTCGGGAGAAAATTACTCCCTCCTACTCAATTATTGCTAATGCTGTTATTTCCGTTGTGCAGCCAAAAATACTCCTTGTGCAGCTTTCACGCCAGAACCTGATTCAAAGGAATACGAAAAGTCTTGTAGTCCAGCTTCCATCAAGGAAATGGCCTGAAGGATATCACTTGGGAAGCAATAGCCCATATGGCCGAATCTGAACATCTTTCCTTGAAGAGACCCAAGTCCACCAGCAAAATCGAGATGATATTTCTGTTTTAAGTGACCAACGAATTCGCCGAGATTAAGTCCTTCTGGAGTAAGGATGGCTGTAATGGTCGGAGAAGCAAATTCGTCGTTTGCCAGCAATCCGATATTGAGTGCTTTCATTGCTTCGCGTACCATGTTCTTCATTAGCTCATGTCTAGCAACAGTTTGGGAGAATCCGCCTTCTTCATCGATCATATCGCAAACTGCAGAGAGTCCGTAAATAAGTGTAACGGCTGGCGTATTTGGGGTCATTCCCTTGGCATGCCAGTCACGGTAACTTAATAGATTTAAGTAGTAAGAAGGTGTCTTATTTTCTTCAATGACTTTCCATGCTCTTTCACTTACACTAAGCAAAGCTAGTCCAGGAGGTAGCATCATTGCTTTTTGTGATCCTGTAACTAATATATCAATACCCCATTTATCCATTTCAGCAGGTGCCCCACCAATACAGCTTACACCATCGACAATAAATAACGCGTCTGTCTCTGTTTGAACGACTTTAGCTAGGTTTTCAATTGGATTGAGAATCCCAGTTGATGTTTCATTGTATGTAGCAAAAACTGCTTTAAGATTTGTTAATGGCTTTAAAAACTCACTTAGTTCTTCTGCTGTGCAAGCTTCGCCCCATTCTTTTTCAAGCTTATGAACGTTAAATCCATATTTTTCGCAAATAGAAACGAAATAATCTCCAAATGCTCCAACTGTAATAACAACGACATTTTCTCCAGGAGAGACCGTGTTAACAGCTGCAGCTTCTAATGCAGCGGTACCACCAGATGGAAGAAGTAAAATATCTTGAGATGTTCCGAATACAGGCTTAACGCGACTAGTTGTTTTGCGATAGAGTTCAACAAATTCATTACTCCGATGGCTAATAATATCGTGGTTCATAGCTAGCTGTACTTTCTTTGGAATAGGCGTAGGTCCAGGATGCCTTAAAATGTTATGGTACATAAATTTTCCCTCCATTATTAATGATCTTAACTGGTAATTTTTTAATATTCTAACTATAATAATAGCATATAAATCGTCATTTTTTGTAGAAATGAACCATAGGGTGTAAATGATTAAAAGTTGATTTACAGAAGCAATAAAAAAAGCTAGATAAGAACATGATAGAAATAGTATATGGAGTGATTGGTATGTCTACAATTGATTTGCAAAAGAAAAGTGTAAAGATTGTCTTGGAAAAGAAGAAATTAACAGAAGTAACTGCGAGAGTAGGTTTAGTACTAGATATCACGGGCTCAATGAGAACGTTATACAAGAATGGAACAGTTCAAAAGGTGGTCGAGCGAATTTTGGCGATTGCTTCGCAATTTGATGACGACGGGATGTTGGATGTTTGGGTGTACGATAACGAATTTTCAAGATTAAAGCCAGTGTCTGAGCGGGATTTTGAAGGGTATGTGAATCGGATCATTCTGGACAATCATTTAGTCCATAAATTTGGTAGAAATGACGAACCACCTGTTATGCGAGATGTCTTAAAAAAGTATCTTGCAGAAGAATCAAGCAATGATCCAGCATACATTGTTTTCATTAATGATGGGGGTTGTAAGAAAACAATTAAGCCCATTATAAAAGAATCGGCGAAACACCCAGTATTTTGGCAGTTTGTCGGGATCGGTAACGGAAATTTTGATTTCCTAAAGAAATTAGACGAGATGGAAGGACGTGTTGTGGATAACGCAAACTTCTTACATATTGAAAACATTGACAAAATCTCAGATGGACAACTATATGATTCACTATTAACTGAATTTCCGAGCTGGCTAAGGGAGGCAAGAGATAAAGGGATACTTGAAGTTGAGATGACTGAGCAGGCAATATCTGTGGAGAACCGTCCAAGTAAGCAGGGTTTTTGGAGTAAGTTATTTAATCGATAACATATGGTTAGACGTTTTTTACTTGAAAAAGATGGTGACTAGATGGAGATAAAAGGGATAAATCACTTGTTATTCTCAGTATCAAATTTAGATAATTCGATTGAGTTCTATCAAAATGTTTTTGAAGTCGATTTATTTTACGGATCTTGACGGTCATAAATTTGAATTTCACACTGGTGATCTGCAGTCTAGGTTGGCCTATTACAAGCAGGAAAAGAGTCATATGGAGTTCAATATTTAAATATTGAATCCTAAATAAAGATAAAACCATAGCGTGGCATACAAGAGCTTATTTTAGGGTATATTTCAAAAAGGCTCTTTTTTTTGCATTTATTTAAGAAAGAGGAAAATCGCAGGAAATATCGAAATTTGTATAATAGTGTTGAAATATTTTCCATATCCTATAACTTTAAATTGATTTTTTTATTAATGAGTCTGTAAGTTATTTCAGCTGTTTTCTAACACAATATTTTAGAAAGAAGTGAAGACATGAATAAACAGCAATTATTGTCCGAGCTAAATACAAATGAAAAGGTAGGTCTAACTAGACAAGAGGCCTCTGAAAGATTAGCTAAGTATGGACCGAATAGTTTTGTCGAAAGTAAACCGCCTTCTTTACTCGTTCTAATTTGGCGGCAAATAAACAGCATATTAATCTATATATTAATTGGAGCGGCTGTCATCTCTGCGATCGTTGGCGAATATAGCGATTCCGTTATTATAGGAATTGTCATTATATTAAATGCTGTTATTGGAGTCATACAAGAGACAAAAGCTGAAAAAGCCTTACAGGAACTGAAGAAAATGTCTACTCCGAAAGCGATGGTAAAACGAGATGGGGTTTTTCAGGAGATTCCTTCCGAAAATGTCGTTGTAGGAGATATCGTTATTCTTGATGCTGGGCGATTTGTTCCTGCCGATTTAAGGATAATTGAAACGGCTAATTTAAAAATAGAAGAATCGTCTCTAACAGGTGAATCAATCGCAGTTGACAAAGATGCGAATATTGAGATTGAGGAAGATGCTCCACTGGGCGATCAAAAAAACATGGCGTTTATGTCAACGCTCGCTACATACGGAAGAGGAATGGGAGTCGTTGTCCGTACAGGAATGAATACGGAAATCGGAAAAATTGCCAAAATGCTCGGGAATCAGGAAAAAGAAATGACACCTCTTCAGAAAAAGCTAGATGAACTGGGGAAAATGCTTGGCATTCTCGCGATTGTTATTTCGGCAGTTATATTTTTGGTAGGATTTCTTCAAGGTCGAGAAGTATTAGATATGTTCTTAATTGCAGTCAGTTTAGCTGTCGCTGCGATTCCTGAAGGACTCCCGGCTATCGTTACAATTGTTCTAGCTCTAGGTGTTCAACGAATGATAAAGCAAAATGCGGTTATCCGTAAGCTGCCAGCAGTTGAGACACTTGGAGCGGTTAGTGTTATTTGTTCAGATAAAACAGGTACATTGACACAAAACAAAATGACGGTAACCAATACATTTACTAATGACACCTATTCACAATTAGCCGCAATTTCTCTCGATAATCCCACAACAAATAGATTTGTCCATGCGATCACTTTATGTAACGACGCAACTGTAGAAGAGGACAAAAGAACAGGTGATCCAACGGAAATAGCGCTCGTTGAAGCAGCCATGCTCTTAGGGCTAACAAAAAAACAAGCTGAAGCTGATTATCCACGGGTGGATGAACGCCCTTTTGATTCCGATCGGAAAATGATGTCAACGGTTCATCAAGTGGATGACGGATATCTTGTGTTTGTAAAAGGTGCTTTAGAGAGTGTTTTGCCAGAGCTGACTCACTATGAAAAGAATGGTGAAAGAAAAGCCTTTACCGAAGAAAATCGTGAAACCATAATGGAACAAGCAAATGTTATGTCTAGTAAGGCTTTACGGGTTTTAGCTGTTGCTTATAAAAAAGTAGCAAAAAAGGAAGAGCTTGAAGGAGATATTGAAAATGAATTAGTGTTCCTTGGCTTGACGGGTATGATTGATCCACCTAGGGAAGAAGTGAAGGATTCGATTGACCGTTGTAAATTAGCTGGCATTCGTGTTGTGATGATTACAGGTGATCATCAACAAACAGCCTTAGCTATTGCGAAGGAATTGCATATTGCAGAGCATGAAAATGAAACGATGACTGGTAAAGAGTTGAATCTTATTAGTGATGAAGAACTCGAGAAGAAGGTAGATTCTATTCGAGTATTCGCCCGAGTATCACCAGAGCATAAAGTGAAAATTGTTCAGGCATTAAAAAATCGTGGAAAAATTGTTTCGATGACGGGTGATGGGGTAAACGATGCACCGTCATTAAAGCAGGCTGACGTAGGTGTTGCAATGGGGATTACGGGGACAGATGTTGCTAAGGGTGCAGCAGATGTCGTATTAACGGATGATAATTTCCGAACGATAACAGCTGCGATTGAAGAAGGAAGAAATATTTATAAAAATATTAAAAAATCAGTTTTATTCTTGCTGTCCTGTAATTTAGGGGAAATTGTCGCTCTCTTTATCGGTATTTTAATGGGCTGGCCGGCTCCTCTCTCTGCTGTCCATATCCTCTGGGTGAACTTAATTACCGATACCTTGCCGGCGATTTCATTAGGGGTAGATCCTGAGGATCCAGATGTCATGAAGGAACAGCCACGTGATGCAAAGGAAAAGATTTTTTCGAGAAATGATATCGTGTATAGCCTATTTAATGGATTAATAATTGGTTTACTAACCTTATTCGCTTTCATGGAAGGATTAAAAGTGTACACAGGGGCTGATTCTCTTTTTACGATGGATTTAAAGCATATTAGTGATGAGGCGCTCGTTCATGCCCAAACAATGGCTTTTATTACCCTTAGCGTATCACAGCTATTCCATTCCATTAACTTAAGAAGTAGTGTAAAATCCATTTTTCAAGTTGGACTTTTCTCAAACAAATATTTGATTTGGGCAATTGTAATAGGTATTGCTATTCAGGCAACGATTGTCAATGTTCCATTATTTAGTGGTTGGTTTGATATTCGTGCATTAGCATGGCAGGATTGGCTATTTGTAATAAGCATATCCACTATTCCGGTTATTGTTAATGAGATTGTGAAGATATTTAGACGAAGCTCTATGATGAAAAATGCCTAACGACTAAATAAATAGATGATCGTGCAAATAATCCACAAATCGTGAAAAAATGTGGAGGAACGTGCAAATAATCCACAAACAGTGAATAAATATGGGGAAACGTGCAAATAATCCACAAATCATGAAAAAATGTGGAGGAACGTGTAAATAATCCACAAATTGTGCACAAATGTGGAGGAGCGAGCAAATAATCCACAAATCGTGAATATATTTGGAGAATCGCGCATAAACCTCACAAATCGCACATACATGTAGAAAATCTTTCATATAACGGAAAAAAGCGTCTTGCTCCAAAGAAAATGGAGAGTAGACGCTTTTTTTGAAATAAGTCAGTTAAATAATGAAATCCTCTTTCCTTAATCCGTAGAAATAAAGCCGATGCAATGGTCTTGTCATTGCGACATAAAGCAGCTTAATATCGAGCTCGGACTCTTTGGAAAATACCTCATCCATTGAGACAATGAGGACGGCATCGAATTCTAGACCTTTTGATAAATAGCTAGGCGCAATGACAATTTCGTCCTTAGGGATTTTTTCTTGTTCTTCAAGGAGCTTAATAGGTGCTTTTGAATGTTTACGAAAGAGTGAATAAAGCAGCTCGCAATCCTTCATCGTTTTACCGATAATCGCAAAGGTTTTATAGTTTTCTTTCTTTAGGGTTTCCAGCTGATTTTCAATTTGCTGAATAAACGCTTTGCCTTCTTTTCTTTTAATAAAAATGGGACTTTCCCCATGACGTACAACAGGCTCCACCTTCGGAAAAGAGTAAGGGAGAAGCTGCAACAATTGATTTGCTTGTTCCATAATTTCAACGGTTGTTCGATAGCTTTTCTGTAGCTCCGCATAGGTAGCACGAGGGAAAATATCTTCTAATACCTTGTCCCATGTTGTTAGACCGCGATAAGAATGAATTCCTTGAGCTAAATCGCCAACAAGTGTAAACATGTCTGTATCCAGTGCTTTTTTCAATGATAAAAGCTCCATAAAGCTATAATCCTGTGCTTCGTCGATGACTATGTTTTTCGCTTTTAATTCCTTCTCAATGCCAAACAAATCTACTTGTAAAAATAATAATAGGGCCAAGTCTTCTCTTTCAAATTGTTTTTCTCGAAAAAGAGATTGCTGATAAGAGCATAAGACAGCGGCTTCTTCTTCAGATAATTTCCCGTTTGACCAATGACAAAGCTTTTTCGGATTAGCAAAAAGCTCTTCATAATATTGAATTAAAGTCTTCTTCGGGAATTGCCTCATATAAGCAGGCACAGCATTTCGAATGGCTTTATTCATCTCAGCTAGTCGAGCTTTTTTCTTATCAAGCGCTTCGGAAACATAATGTCTTCGTTTTTCAATATCTTTTCCGTGATTAAGTGCGCGTTCAATTCGCTCATCATAAAAGGTTTCGACTTTTCCAATGAGCGTTTTCTTTTTCTTTGCGAGATCATTTTGAAGAATCGCCTTAAGTTTTTCTACTCTTTTTGCTAGAGGAAGGTAGGTATATTCGTTTTTGAGTAAATGAATAAATTTTTTATAGCTGAATAATCGGTATTTATCCACAATGAAATCCTCTTTTGGATAAAAGGTTTTATAAATGCTTTCAATATAATTTGATAATATTTCATTGAATATGGCAGAGCCTTTTATTGCGGAAATCCAGGCGGTTTCTTGACTATCCTTCGTCTGCGGACTTTCTAAAAGCTGGACAAGCTTCCGATCATCGCGAATAGATAATTTTTGTTTAATACAGTCTAGCACATATTCTTGGAAAGTCGTTTGCTGAACTCGTTCAACACCAAGGTCAGGTAGAGCCTCTGATATATAATCAATGAAAAGCCTACTTGGTGCTAGAATCATCAGTTGTTCCGGAACGAAATTTTCCTTGTATTGATAAATAAAATAGCTAATACGATGAAGAGCAATCGTTGTTTTTCCACTTCCAGCAGCGCCCTGAACAATAATGGGCTTATTCAGATCCGCTCGAATGATCCGATTTTGCTCCTCTTGAATCGTGGAGATGATTTCAGTTAGGCGATTGCTAGAGCTTTTAGCAAGTGAATCCTGAAGCAACTCATCTGTAGTCGTGAGATCGATATCGCGAATTTCATCAAGCTCACCATGTTCAATCATGAACTGCCTTTTTAAGGATAAATAGCCGTCAAAGCTTTCCTCATATGAATCATACTGAACCTCTCCAAGTCTGCCTTCATAGTAAAGATTGGCAATCGGTGAGCGCCAATCGACAATGATCTGTTCTTGATTTTCCCTCGAATAAAGCGAAGTTTTCCCAATGTACAAAATCTCTTTATCTTGCAGACCATTTCGAAGAAAATCAATTCTCGCAAAATAAGGTTTACTTCGCGCTCGTTTCAAGCTGTTTAATTCATCCCGAGACATATCGAAAAACGTTGCATTTGTTAAAAGGGAAATATAGCTTAAGCTTGATTCACCCCAATCGACATCATGAAAGGCTTCTAGCATGTTTTCTTGAAATTGATCCTTGCTTGTTTCAGCTGTTTTAATGACGGCATCTAAATACTTTTTCGTGAAATCTAATCTTTGAATTTCTTGTTGAAAATCCGGATGCTGTTGTTGAGATGACATAACTTCGTTTCCTTCCATTTCATTTTCAGCCGCAATGTGGAAGTACTATGGAGCGTGAGTGAGAAGGGATTTATATTATCAGAAAAATTAGGCGTATGCAATAGATAACTCAGTGTAGGCAAACGTGCAAATAATTTGAAAATCATGCAAATATCCGTGAAATCGTGCATAAGTCAGTTTGAACGTGCAAATATCGAAGAAATCGTGCATAAGTTTAAGTTTATCGTGCAAATATTGTAGAAATCGCTCATAAGTTTGTGAGTGGGCCCAAATAACAAAAAAATGCGCATGCTATGGACCTACGCGGCCGTTAATGCATCGCCATTTTGGGGAATCTGGTGATGTTCCAGTTTAGAACGGAAAAAACCTCACACGGATTTTGAAGGAGTGAGGTTGTAGACGATTATATTTAGTTACGCAGCTTTGGAACTTTTTCCATGATTTCAGCCATTGTAAAAGAAATACATGGGACATTCGGAGAGGTTACGACTTCATTGTTTTGAAAAATGTCGATGAGTTCATACCTATTGTCAGTTAATAAATATTGTTCAAGTATGCCAAGTATTGGGTCAATAATCCAAAATTCAGGGATATTGTATCTAGCATATATTTT
Organism: Bacillota bacterium; assembly: GCA_023387295.1. GTDB lineage: Bacteria > Bacillota > Bacilli > Bacillales > Cytobacillaceae > Cytobacillus. Next base: position 8,590 of record JAEWIG010000282.1, read on the forward strand.
TACCTTATCAATTTTATCCCGCTTTAGAGTGGAAGGAGAAAGAATTTCGACAACAAGATCTGGAGGTCCTTCAATGCCTCTATTACTAATAATACTTATCCGTTTTCGACTGATTAAGACAATGTCCGGCTGACGCACGTCAATAGAAGATAAAATAACGTCAACAGGAGCAGATAAAATAATGTAATCTGATTCACAGCTTCTAGAAATGGTTTTAATTAGCTCAATGCTAATCATTTCATGAGTAACAGATGGTGCTGGACTCATCAGTTCCAACTGTCCACTTGCAAGTTCATAACGATTCCCATCATCGATAGCTGCATAATCTTCGTAAGTTAAGCCACTTTCTTTTACCTTGGCAGAGGTCGCCTTTTTCTCTTCACTCATTTCTATCCCTCCACATTAATCCTTCTATATTAGGAAGTAAAAAATCATGGTGGTAATTATTTTACAGTATAGCATAAAAGCAAATGAGTTTATTCCTATTTCAATGCCATATTCATGTGTTACTTGAAATAATTAGAATTATATTGTATAGTACATTACAACAGTAATGCACTATGTTAGAGGGGGCGGTGACAATTCTTAATACGGACGGAACTAAGCCAATATATGTACAAATTGCCGAGTGGCTAGAGACGGAAATAATGAATGGGAACTTTCAAACTGATGATAAGGTTTACTCCCAATATCAGCTAGCGGAAATGTATACAATCAATCCGGCAACAGCTGCAAAGGGGCTCAATCTCCTAGCTGATGAAAAGATTCTCTATAAAAAACGGGGACTTGGCATGTTTGTGTCGGCAGATGCGAGAGAAATGATCATGAACAAACGGAAAAACCAAACTTTAAAAATGTTGGTTCGAGAGGTTGTTCTAGAAGCGAATCGTTTACAAATTGGCTCAAACGAATTAATCGACATGATTAAAGAAGCACAATTAGAGGAGGGTGAGAAATGAAAGTGATTGAATGTACGGACTTGAATAAAACGTTTATGAGAAAAAAGGTTTTGCATAATCTCACTTTTTCAATTGAAGAAAATAAAATTACGGGTTTGATTGGTCGAAATGGTGTTGGAAAGACCACCCTTCTAAAAATGATAGCCGGCTTCACAAAAGAGACTTCAGGGGATTTGAAGGTTTTTTCGGAAAAACCATTTAATAGCTTGAATGTATCAGCTAATACGATTTTCGTAGATGACCAAATGAGTTTTCCACCAGCCCTTCAACTAATGGAGCTATTGGAAATAGCAGGTACATTTTATCCAAACTGTGACATGGACTTAGCTAAAAAACTATTCGATTATTTTTCTTTTGATCCGAAGGAGTACCATAATCGATTGTCAAAGGGAAGAACAAGCACCTTTAATGCGGTCGTTGGTTTAGCTTCTCGAGCGCCACTCACCATTTTTGATGAACCAACAACAGGAATGGATGCGGCAGTGAGAAAGGATTTCTACCGTGCCTTGCTTAAAGATTACCTTGATCATCCACGGACAATCATTATTTCTAGTCATCATCTAGATGAAATTGAAGATTTATTAGAGGATGTCCTCTTATTAAAAAACGGTCGAAATCATTTGCATTTGCCTATGGAAGAGTTGAAGGAATGGGCGATTGGGTTAAAAGGAAAAACGGATTCTGTTCTTAGTTGGACAAATGAAAAGGATATTCTATATAAGAATCATATTGGAATGGACACGATGTATGCGGTTGTGAAAAATGATTATTCGGAGCAAGCCCTTCTTCAAGCAAAAGCGGATGGCTTAGAGATTTCCCCTGTCCGTTCTAGCGATCTATGTGTCTATCTAACTGGAGAAACGAAGGGGGGAATTGATGATGTCTTTAACAACCGCTAATCTAGCAGGAACTGTGAAAAAGCAATATTTTTTCAAGCTAAGAGCGAATTATGATGCCTTTAGCTCCCTCTTAGGAATTCAATTATTGGCGATATTTATATCACTAGGTGGAGCAAATTCATTTTTTTCATCATCCTATACGACAGTTCTTCAGATTAGGTATTTTTCAGCGGATATTATTATTGGTTTTTCGATGCTGTGGGCATTTGTAACAGGGATTACGATAACGACAAAGCCATATCGAAATCATGATTTTACATTTGTCACGAATCGCCTTAGTAGTAGTTTGTCTAATATCCTGTTTTTACTAACAGCTAGCATCATTGGTGGAATGACGGCAATGCTTGCACGAAACCTTCCGTTATTGATGAGGTATCTCTTTTTTGATGATACCATTTATATTATGAAATTAACGGTTTCAGATTTTTTACTAGGGACAGTAGTAGCGATCGTCTATTTGTTCGGAGTTAGTGCAATTGGTTATTTTGTTGGAACACTTGTTCAAATAAGCAAATTGTTTGTCGTTTTTATTCCAGCGTTGTTTATTGGGTTGTTAATTTTAAGTACGACGATAAGCGGGGAGCCCTTTATTGTCGATATATTTGAATTTTACATTATGGAATCATCGCTCGGTCTGTTTTTATTAAAGATGATTCTAACCACGGCTATCTTTTTTATCGTATCCATTAGTATGTTAAACAGAATGGAGGTAAGACGATGAGTATTTGGGTTCAAATCATCCCGATTTTAATAATTAGTTTAGTAATTATTATGTTCGTAGTATTGCTTCTTCGCATAAAACTTCTTCGAATAAATATGAAAAGAAAGGTTGTTACGGTGAAGATCACTCATTGGCTACTCTTGATTTATGGAGCGGTACTGCTTCTTTCGATTCCATTTGTAACGTTATTAGCCAATGACCCTGCTTTAGGTCGAGAAAGAGTGGAGAACTGGAATGAGGAGCAAAGTTGGAGCAATCTATACAACGCCCTCCAAACTGGGAATATCGAACAACTAGAACCTCATAACCTCCTATATCAGGATAGCTTTGATTACGATAAACAATTGCTTACGGTTAGAAAGAGTGATGAGAATGGTGCAATTTTTGTAGAAAGAAAAGAAGTGGATGATGGAAAAATTGAAGCTTTTGTTCTTACAAATGGCTTAATTGTCGGAGGTTATGATTTTACCGATAAGTTAACTCCAAATAAAATACAATTAGTAGACGACACACTGAGAGTATTTAACCCATCTAATAAAATAGAAATCTCTATTATGAGAGAAGAATTCACGATTAATCAGTTTTCTGGTCAAAGTCCGATTAATGATGTAAGCAGTATTCAATTAGAAGTATACTTGAAAATCCCGAAGTCCCTTGAGCTAGTTGACGGTGGATTAGGAGTAGTTCAGTATGTTAATGAATAGTATGATGAATTTACTCTAAATATAATTGAAGAGAATCGTGGATTTTGTGCGTGATTATCTTTTTCTGTTATATGTGAAAATTAGAAATGATTACAAATAAAAGCGTGCATATAGTTATAGAGAACAACCACCCACTTTCATAAAAAGTGGGTGGTTGTTTGTTTTTTATCGAAGTGATATTTATCCTTGCGAGAATAGAGATGCTCTTTAGTAGTTTAATGAGTGTTAGCGCGAAAGGGGATAAAGGTGCATAAAAGCTAGATATACCAGCGATTATCAATAAGTGTAATCTTTTTATATAAAACAATTGGGAAATGCAGTTAAGTAAACTTTGTGTCAATAAATGGAACTATAATTAATTTTCCGAAATTTGTGCTATCTTTATGCTGTGGAAAATAGTAAAAATGTCATTCTTTTCAAATTTTAGAGTGGCGGTAAAAATTATTTTTTTCTCAAAAAAGGGGAGGGAGAATGTGGATGAAAAAACACAAAACTGTGTATGAATCCGCTATAGAAAGAGGGTATTCACGAAGAGATTTCTTGAAAATGTGTACGGCACTATCAGCAACGATGGGGCTTAGTTT
>JAEWIG010000290.1 GCA_023387295.1 Bacillota bacterium
AAAGAGAGTATGCCTTGTTGATACAGACATTGGCCTCCGAAACCTAGATGTTGTGATGGGTCTTGAAAATCGAATTATATACGACCTTGTTGATGTTGTAGAAGGCCGCTGTAAAATTCATCAAGCAATTGTAAAGGATAAACGCTTTGAAGATTTACTTTATCTATTACCTGCTGCTCAAACGAGTGATAAAACTGCGGTAACACCTGAACAGATTAAGGTGCTCGTAAATGAATTGAAACAAGAATTTGACTATGTGATTATCGACTGTCCTGCAGGAATTGAGCATGGCTACAGAAATGCAGTTGCAGGTGCTGATAAAGCGATAGTTGTTACAACACCTGAGGTTTCCGCAGTTAGAGACGCGGATCGGATAATTGGCTTATTGGAAAAAGAAGAGCAAATTGAGCCGCCAAAGCTAGTAATCAACCGAATTCGTAATCAAATGATGAAAAATGGAGATATGCTGGATGTCGATGAAATCGCATCTCATCTTTCTATTGATTTAATTGGGATTGTTGCAGACGATGATGAGGTCATTAGAGCTTCAAATCATGGTGAGCCTATTGCAATGAATCCGAATAGTAAGGCAGCTTTATCTTATCGAAATATCGCTCGCCGAATTTTGGGCGAATCGATTCCACTCCAACCTTTGCAAGAGGACAACCCAGGCGTCTTCACAAAGTTAAAAAAATTCTTCGGAGTAAAATAGAGGACTTACCGATAAGTCCGAAATATGAAGCAAATGGGGATAACGACTTGTTATTCTCATTTGCTTTTTTTATTGACTTTGTTAACGTTTATGTTTATTTTGCTATCTTGTTGATTGGAGCGGAAGGCATGAGACTCCTGCGGGAGTGCGAGTCAAAGGGAGACCCCACAGGAGCGAATGCGACGAGGAGGCTCCCGGACCGCCCGCGGAAAGCGAATGCCTGCAGCGGAAATCAACAGCTCTGTATTACACAACTGTTGGAAAAGTAATCAGAAGGTTGTGTCATACTCTTTTTGGACAACTCATAGACTTGTACAAAAGGGTAAATAGATTGGTGGGAAGAGTATGAGAACACACACAGACGATATTCGAAAAAGAATTGCACGGCGAAAAAAAGAAAGAGATCGGTTAAAGAGAAATAGTCAACAGGGGATCATATGGGCCGAAGATGAAGAAAGATACGGTTTTGAAAAAATCTCCTCCTATGAGAGTGGGGGAGATGAAGGTTTGCACCCATTATTTAATAGAGAATGGTTTTTATTTAAAGTATTAGCTTCGGCATGCTTATTTCTTGTAGTGGCTATCATGTTTAAAAATAATGCAGCAATATTTGAGCCGGCTAAGAATTTTGTAAAGACATCAATGGAGAAAGAGTTTCAATTCACTGTCGTGTCTAATTGGTATGAGGAGCAATTTGGCAAGCCGCTTGCGTTATTGCCTTTTAAAAGTACAAAGGAGGATGAGAATAAAATTTCATCTCCAAATTCGGATTATGCACTCCCAGCGTCAGCGAGAATTCTTGAAGACTTTGATGAAAATGGTCAGAGAATGACAATAGAAACAGACAAAGCTTTGGCTGTTGAAGCGATGAGTGAAGGTCTTGTCATTTTTGCTGGGAAGAAGGGCGACTTTGGGAAAACAGTGATTATCCAGCATACAGATAAAAGCGAATCTTGGTATGGAAATTTAGCCGATATTCATGTAGGCCTCTATAATTATATTGAAAAAGGATCGCAATTAGGTATGCCAGCGGTCATGGAGGATGGGGAAAGGGCCTCGTTCTTTTTCGCAATAAAAAAGGGTGAAGATTTTATTGACCCAAGCAAGGTGATCCCGTTTGATTAAGTGGATAAGTTTATTGAAATATATTCAAATCCACCCACTATTATGGCTTGTGATGGGTTTAGCGATCATAACTGCTCGCTTCATGGAGCTAACTCTTTTTTTGTTGATCATTTTGATCCATGAACTAGGGCATGCGGCAGCAGCTTCTTTTTTTTCGTGGCGGATAAAAAGAATTGCCCTATTGCCTTTTGGTGGTGTAGCAGAAATGGATGAGCATGGAAATCGACCGATAAAGGAAGAAATGATTGTCATTTTGGCAGGACCATTACAGCATCTTTGGATGATGGGCGGTGCATTTCTTCTTTTTCAGTTCGCACTATTACCTAAGGAGCTATTTGATATCTTTATCTACTACAATTTGATGGTTCTACTCTTTAATTTGCTCCCAATTTGGCCACTTGACGGGGGGAAATTAGTTTTTCTTTTCCTATCTGTCATCCATTCATTTCCCAAAGCACATCAAACAGCCATGATGATTTCGGCTAGTAGTATCATTTTATTTACTGTATTTACGGTATTTCTTTCACCGACTAATTTAAATATTTGGGTTATAATCGCATTTTTACTCTTTTCCCTTTATTATGAATGGAAGCAGGGAAGATATGTTTTCATCCGTTTTCTTTTAGAAAGATATTACGGTAAAAATACGGATTTTAGCCATTTAAAACCAATTGTTGTAAGCGATGATGAAATGGTTATCCATGTGCTTGAGAAATTTCAAAGAGGCTACAAGCATCCGATTATTATTGAAAAAGACGGAAAAGAGACGGGAGCCCTCGATGAAAATGAACTATTGCATGCTTATTTTTCAGAGAAAATCGCTACTACGAAGATTGGAGACTTGCTGTATACGTACTAAATTGAGAAAATGAAAAGAAATTAAGTTAGATTAGTGAGGAAAAAGGTTTGAATAAAATAATTATTAATCATTTACCTAGGGAAAAAAGATATGCGGTACTAAAAGGAAAAGCAGTTGAAAAGTTAATTATTCATCAACCGAAACATCAATCAGCGGTAGGTAACATTTATTTAGGAATTGTTGAAAAAGTACTTCCAGGGATGAACGCAGCCTTTATCCATATTGGTGAAGACAAAAAAGGATATTTACATCGAGATAAGCTTGCTGCCTATGTTCTTGCTAATGAGGATAATACAGTTAAACAGTCACGGAGCATTTCTTCTTACGTCCATCAAGGAGAAAGGCTCCTTGTTCAGGTTGAAAAGGATGCGACAGGAACGAAGGGGCCGCGTCTTACAGGTTTGATTGAACTTCCTGGAAGTCATTTAATTTACATGCCAAAGGGTCGTTATGTCGCGGTTTCAAAAAAAATTGAAAATGAGCAACTAAGGGAAGAATGGCGTCAATTTGGCTTTCAAATAAAAGAAGAGGATGAAGGTCTTATTTTTCGAACGTCTTCTACTGAGCAAACGTTGGAACAATTGCAACAAGAATTCGCACTGCTTCGAGAAGATTATTTAGCTTTGCTCCAAAAAGTTGATTCATTAAAGAAACCGGGAAAGGTGCTTGAGCGTAATTCGTTTATCGAAGAGTTGTTAAACGATCTAAAAAAGCTAGATACTGTCGAAATAATTGTTGATGATGCTAATTTGAAGGCTATTTTGCAGAGGAGGACTCCCTTTCCGATTCATTTACATACTGGCAAAGAAAATATATTTTCTGCCCATCATTTAGAGCAAGAAGTCGAGAAAGCTTTGAAAAAAATCGTTTGGCTTGAAAATGGAGCCTATTTAATCTTCGATGAAACAGAAGCATTAACGATTATTGATGTGAATACTGGAAAATACGCAGGAAAAAATAACTTGCGCGATACGGTTTTGAAAACGAATGAATGGGCAGCAGAGGAAGTAGCTAGGCAAATTCGTCTTCGAGATATTGGTGGGATGATCTTAATTGACTTTATCGATATGAAAGAAGAGAAAGAAAGGCAGCATATTATTAAAAAGCTAAAAGCTCAATTATTGAAGGATGAAAGACGGACAAATATCATAGGGTTTACACCACTTGGCATTCTTCAATTAACGAGAAAAAAGACAAAGCCAGCTATTTCCGAAACGTTGACAATGAAGTGTCCTACCTGTGAAGGAACAGGAAGAGTGTTAAGTCCGGAGACAATGGCCTTCCGATTAGAGAGGGAGCTATGGGAGCACCGAAATAGCGAGCATGAGGCCGTTTTAGTTGAATTATCAGAGGATGTAGAAGCACTCTTTTCTGGAGAAGAAGGCACATACAAGAAAGAGATAGAAGAGCGAATAGGGTTAGCTATCCTTTTTGTATTAGCTCCAGCTAGCAAGCCTTTCTATGAAATACGTCTATTTGGAAAAAAAACTGAATTAATGAAACGGTTAAATATGAAAGAATCATAAATATAATTGACACCACATCCCTTATTATGATAATATTTTCATGTTATGTTTGTAGCGCACCCGTGCTACAACCGCTCAGAACAGGTTTTAAGTTTTTGCAGTCACTCCTTTCGTGATGCAGGACGCCTGAAGATGGCGAGTCTTAGTTTAAGAGGAGGTGCAGTTCATGTACGCGATTATTGAAACTGGTGGAAAGCAAATACGTGTAGAAGAAGGTCAAACTATCTACATCGAAAAGCTTAACGCAGAAGCAGGCGAAACAGTTACTTTTGATAAAGTTCTTTTCGTTGGCGGAGATAGTGTTAAAGTAGGAAGCCCTGTAGTTGAAGGTGCTACTGTTACGGCTAAAGTTGAAAAGCAAGGCCGTGCGAAGAAAATCATTGTTTTCAAGTATAAAGCAAAGAAAAACTATCACAAGAAGCAAGGTCATCGTCAGCCATACACTAAAGTTGTGATTGAAAAAATCAACGCTTAAGGTAAAGCGAGATGATTCAAGTTACGGTTACTCGTAAAAATTCCGGAATGATTCAATCTTTTTCAATTAGTGGCCATGCCTTTTTTGCTGAAAAAGGAAACGATATTGTCTGTGCAGGCGTATCAGCAGTTTCTATTGGCGCAATCAATGCAGTTCATGCTCTAACAGGCATAACTCCAGAGATTGAACAAAAGGAGGATGGATTTCTCCACTGTGTAGTTCCAGAGCAATTACTAGAAGATACACAAGAGAAAATTCAACTACTTTTAGAAGGAATGGTTGTTTCATTGCAAACGATTGAAGAGCAATACGGACAGTATATAAAAATAACCTTCAAAAACTAGGAGGTGGAATACATGTTACTTAAATTAGATCTTCAGTTATTCGCGTCTAAAAAGGGAGTAGGTTCTACAAAGAACGGTCGTGACTCTATCGCAAAGCGTCTTGGCGCTAAGCGTGCAGACGGTCAATTCGTAACTGGCGGTTCAATTCTTTACCGTCAACGCGGAACAAAAATTTACCCTGGAGTAAACGTAGGTAAAGGAAAAGACGATACTCTTTTCGCGACAGTGGATGGCGTTGTTAAGTTTGAGCGCTTAGGCCGTGATCGCAAACAAGTTAGCGTATATCCTGTAGCTCAAGAAGCGTAAGCATTTGATGCGAAAACTCTAACCAATAAGGTTAGAGTTTTCTTTTTGTGGCTACTTTTATCGTGAAAAATTCATTATTTCCGGAAATATGCTTACGGTTTTTCTCTTTTTTGATATACTAACTTACAAGCAGTCTTCTAACACGTTGTGTAGGAGTGGATATATGAATAAGAACTGGAATACCATCGAAGTATTGCGTCATGCGCGCCACGACTGGTTAAATAAAATTCAATTAATAAAAGGCAATCTTTCACTTAATAAATTTGAACGTGTTAAAGACATTATTGAAGAAATTATTGTTGAAACCGAGCAGGAAGCCAAACTATCAAATCTGAAAATTCCCCAGTTCGCCTCACTGCTTCTTACATACAATTGGGAAAATCACCCTTTTCAAGTAGAATACGATGTTTTAGATAATAAAATGTATGACCATTTAGATGATGAATGGCTTGTTAACTGGACAAAAACTTTTTTTTCCTGTTTAAATGGTGTTGTAAAAGAATATCATGAAAATTATTTGTCAGTGACGATTGCGCCAGAAAAAGACGGTACACGATTCTTTTTTGACTTTAGAGGAATAATAACAGAAAAAGAACTGCTCGAACATTTTTTAACAAAAGAGCAATCTGTTCCGACATTAAGAGTTCAAGGACTTACAGAACATGAATTTTCGCTAGAGCTATTTTTAGTATATAGCAAGGAGAGCGGATAATAGTACGGAATAAAACGAGTTAGATGAATGTCTAGTGCTTTCCTTTTCTCTAGAAATGGATAGCCAAGACGGGAGGAATTATATGTTTGTCGATCAGGTAAAGATTTATGTTAAAGGTGGAGATGGTGGTAACGGAATGGTTGCTTTCCGCCGAGAAAAATATGTTCCAATGGGTGGCCCAGCAGGTGGTGACGGTGGAAAAGGTGCCGATGTCATCTTTGAAGTGAATGAAGGCTTACGTAC
>JAEWIG010000341.1 GCA_023387295.1 Bacillota bacterium
TGAACGTCGTTTTCAACCAATACATGTTCAAGAACCAACAGAAGATGAAGCACTTGAAATTCTTAAAGGGTTAAAGGTAAAATATGAAGATTTCCATGAGGTTACGTTTTCAGATGAGGCATTAAAGGCTTGTGTTCAATTATCAAGTCGATATATTCAAGATCGCTATCTTCCTGATAAAGCGATTGATCTAATGGATGAAGCAGGTTCAAAAATGAATCTTCAATCTGACTTTACAGCTACAGACGAAATCGAAAAACGATTAGCAGAAATCAGCAAAGAAAAAGAAAAAGTACTAAAAGAAGAAAATTATGAGTCAGCGGCTAAACTTAGAGAAGAAGAGGTTAAATTAGAAGAAGCATTAAATACAAATAATCGGACAACAAGACCAGTCATCCAAGTCCAAAGCATTCAAGAAATAATTGAAAAGAAAACAGGTATTCCTGTCGGGAAACTAATGGAAAATGAACAAGCAAAAATGAAAAATCTTGAAGAAATCCTTTCGCAAAAAGTCATTGGACAAAAAGAAGCTGTCGAAAAGGTTGCTAAAGCTGTTCGTAGAAGTCGGGCTGGTTTGAAAGCAAAAAATCGTCCTATTGGTTCTTTTCTTTTCGTTGGACCAACAGGAGTTGGAAAAACAGAACTAGCCAAGACATTAGCCGAAGAATTATTCGGGGCAAAAGACTCCATGATTAGACTTGATATGAGTGAATACATGGAAAAGCATAGTGTAGCGAAAATTATTGGTTCACCACCAGGATATGTAGGACATGAGGAGGCCGGACAGTTAACAGAAAAAGTTCGTCGTAATCCTTACTGCATCATTTTACTCGACGAAATCGAAAAGGCACATCCTGACGTTCAACATATGTTCTTGCAAATACTCGAAGATGGACGTCTAACTGATAGTCAAGGAAGAACCGTTAGCTTTAAAGATACCGTCATCATTATGACAAGTAACGCTGGAGTTCAGCATAAGGAAATTCACGTTGGCTTTGAGACGAATGAGGTCATGAAAGAAGCAAGTATTTTAGATTCACTAGGCTCGTTCTTCAAGCCAGAGTTTCTAAATCGCTTCGACAGTATTATCGAATTTTCTTCGCTAGAAAAAGCTCAATTATTAAAAATTGTCGATATTATGTTAAATGAACTTCAACAAACTCTACAAGAGCAAAACGTTCAATTTACCATTTCTCAAGAAGTTAAAGAAAAACTAGCTGAGCTAGGGTTTAACCCATCATTTGGTGCCCGCCCATTAAGGAGAGTCATCCAAGATCAACTTGAAGACAAGCTAGCAGACTATATTATTGACCATGCTGGTGAGCACAATCTACAAGCAGTTATGGAAAATGACCTAATTGTTATTAAACAGAAGTAAGTGAAAACATATAAAAAACTGCATCCCTTATTTTGATGGGATGCAGTTCTATTATTTAGAGACTTTTATCATCAACTGAATTTAGCCAGCTCTCGATTTCACCAATGACAGACTGTACACAGCCATCTTCGAACGGAGAAATAAGGTTCGCTTCTGCCACTAATCCAGTAAAAGGTTTACTTCCACCAAGTTCACATAAATGGACATAGTCTTTCCACGCATCTTCATGATTTTCTCGATCGCGCTTCCAGAATTGGAAGGCACAAATTTGTGCTAACGTATAATCAATATAATAGAATGGTGAGTTGTAAATGTGTGCTTGACGCTGCCAGAAGCCACCGTTTTCTAAGTATTCATTACCTTCATAATCCTTATGAGGCAAGTATTTCTTTTCAATGTCTCTCCACGCTTGTTTCCGTTCGAACGGGCTAGCTGTTGGATTCTCATACACCCAGTGTTGAAACTCATCTACTGAAACGCCGTAAGGAAGAAACAATAAAGCAGCACTTAAATGGGCAAACTTATATTTATCCGTATTTTCCTCAAAAAACTTATCCATCCATGGCCAAGTAAAGAATTCCATACTCATCGAATGGATTTCACATGCTTCATATGTTGGCCAAGCATACTCAGGTATATCATAATGGCGGCTTGAGTAAACTTGAAATGCATGGCCGGCTTCATGTGTGAGCACGTCAATATCTCCTGATGTCCCATTAAAATTCGAGAAAATAAAAGGTGCTTTGTAGTTTTCAATAAAGGTACAATAGCCACCACCAGCTTTTCCCTTCTTTGCAACAAGATCCATTAAACCTGTTTCTCTCATATAGGAGAAAAATTCACCTGTCTCCTTTGAAAGATCATCATACATCGTTTGACCATGATTGATAATCCAATCTGGATCACCTTTAGGTGCAGCATTTCCTGTTTTAAAATTAAAGCCTTCATCATAGTATCTAAGTTTATCAACACCAATGCGTTCACGCTGACGTTCCTTCAACTTTGAAGCAATTGGAACAATAAACTCTTTAACTTGATCACGGAAGTTCTTTACCATTTCAGCATTATAGTCTGTACGGTTCATTCGTAAATAAGCTAGCTCAACAAAGTTTTTGTATCCTAATTTATGAGCTATTTCCGTTCTAACTTTAACTAATTCATCATAAATACGGTCAAATTCTTTTTCGTGATCGGCAAAAAAGGCAAATCGTGCCTCACTTGCTTCCTTTCGAATATCACGATCCACAGATTCTGTGAATGGCTCCATTTGAGCAAGCGTACGTTCTTCCCCTTCAAAAGGGATTTTTGCTGATGCAACTAGTTTTGTATATTCAGAGGAAAGCTTATTTTCCTGTTGCATAAGTGGGACAATCTCAGGAGAAAAAACTTTCAATTGTGTCTCAGCTAAAGCAAATAGCTGCTGACCAAACTTCCCTTCAAGCTCTTGTCTAAATTCAGATTTCACAAGTGCTTCGTAATACTTTGTTACTAAGCCCTCAACCTCAGGGGCAATATCATCCATGTAATCTTGTTCCTCTTTGTAAAATTCATCATTTGTATCAATGGAATGACGAATATAGCAAAGATTAAACATTGTCCCAAGATCATTACGGATATCATTAATTTCCTTCATTGCTATCATTTGCTCGTCTGCTGATGAGGCTTTACTAAATTTCTCAAGAATCGATTCGAATTTTATTTTTACTTCATCTAAATTTGGGCGTAAATATGTATATTCCTCAAACTTCATTTTACAGCCTCCCACTCACTTTTTTTAAAACCACTTAATTAATTCGACATTAAGCAAACTCTTCCTTTATTTCGAAAGCATTATTTTTCAATCGATAAACCTAACTTTTTCAATAGGCTTATAGCACTTTTCTGCTCCTCATCGGAAAGTCCGGTCATTAAATCATGAATATAAGCGGCATGTTCTGGAAAAATTTCTTCAATATAAGCTTTTCCTTCATCTGTAATATGTGCATAAATTACTCGACGATCCTTTGGACAAGCTATCCTTTGTAGCAATCCTTTTTTCTCTAGCTTATCTATGACATATGTAATACTGCCACTAGCTAACAAGATTTTCCCACCAATTTGCTGTAGCGGCTGATCGCCTTTATGATAAAGCAATTCTAAAACAGCAAATTCAGTTGGGTTTAGCTCATAAGTCTGAATGAGCTTATTTACGTTTTCATTTACAGCACGAAATGCTCTAGAAAGTACGATAAATAATTTTAATGATTGATTAACCTCTTCTGTTTTCATTATGATTCAATCCTTTATCTATATTAATCGAATTTCTCTAAAAAATTCGCATGAAAATATCTCGAATTCTAAGTAAATTATAAGAAATCCCTCATTTTGTGTCAAATTCAACTTTTTTCGGTAAGATTGATTCTTAATATTCTAAAATAAGTAAACCTAAAGGTATTAAAGTGTTATACTATATTTTATGAAGTGAGCCTACTTGCAAAAATAATCATTCTACTTGGAGCTATTAAATGAAAAGTCGCCTAAAAAATACATTGTATTATATTTTAGTTGTCATTGTTCCAACTCTAATTGGGATCCTCTATTATTTAAATAATGCAACTGATAAAGATTATAAACAAAAAATTGAGCATGCTAAATGGGTCGCTTCTATTCATGAGAGAAGCTTGGACCAATTTATTTCCGAAACGGTTACCTCACTCGATGTTCTTTCCTTAACCGCTGAAACCGTTATAGATTCACCAAAGACACTCGAACCCCTCATTCAAAAAATGCATTGGCAAGATTCGAGATACGGAGGAATTTACATACTAAACAATGATGGACGTATTATTGTCGCCTCCAACACTCTAATTGATGAAAATTATTTTATAAAAGAAGAATATATTAAAGAAATAAAAAGGACCAAAAATATTATTATATCTAATTACAAGGAACACTTAGTAACTGGACAGCGAGTGATTGGCATCGGTAAGCCTGTTCTTGACGAGACTGGACAGATTAAAGCTCTTATTGTCGCTCATATAAGAATTGATTACATACAAAATATTATGAGACTTTTAACACCTGATACAAGACTATCAGTCTTAAATCCTTACGGTACATCTCTCATGGACATTAATATGAACAAGGCTGCTGAATTTGACAAAGATCATTCCTTAACGATACCAATTAATCGAATTCCGTGGAGTATTAATGTCGCGATTCCACAGCGTGACAATGCTGAAATTATCAAAAATGCTATTCCTTTTATTGTTTCACTCATTTTTATTTGTCATATATTATTCCTTATCATTAAATACTTTATGCTAAAAAGAGAGGCTCAACAGATAAAAAAGGAAAATGAGCTACAAAAAATTGAATTAGTTGGCACATTAGCAGCTAGCACAGCTCATGAAATCAGAAATCCACTAACAGGCATTAAAGGACTCGTCCAGCTGTTAAGTGAAAGACATACAGATTCAAAAGATCAATTTTATTTTTCGGTTATTAATGATGAAATCTCAAGAATTAATGAAATCGTTAGTGAATTTCTTATTCTTGGGAAACCAACCGCCCAAAAAACGGAAGTTATTGATTTACGAAAAATAGTTAAGGACATTGAACCCATAATCATATCTGAGGCGAATTTAAATAAAGTTCAATATGAGTCTTTCATTCCTGAGAATCCCATTTTTGTAGAATGTACAACGGATCAGCTTAAACAAATCCTGCTTAACATTACGAAAAATGCTTTTGAAGCGATGATGGATGGTGGAGAATTAGTCATTAAGTTAAAAAAATTACCTAATAACTGCAAAATTACGATTACTGATACTGGAAGTGGCATTCCAGATGAAGACATTGAAAAAATCTTTCAGCCGTTTTATACATCAAAAGATTTAGGAACAGGTCTTGGATTAGTAATTTGTAAAAGAATCGTAGAATCATTTGGAGGAGAAATTTTTATTACGAGTAAAATAGGGAAAGGAACGCAGGTTGATATTTTTTTACCGTTAAAAATCAATCAAGTGATTCATTAAAGGGGTCTTATGAATGAGCAACACATCCGCAGCTATGAAAAGCCTTCCATTGAAAGAAGAAACTTCTTACCGAATATTGTTTATTATTGGAATTTGTCATTTGTTAAATGATTCCATACAGGCCATCATCCCAGCAATGTTTCCAATATTAGAGAAATCGATGGGACTAACATTTACACAACTAGGGATGATAGCTTTTACGTTAAACATTGTTTCATCGATCTTACAGCCCGTTATTGGGGGAATTACTGATAAAAAGCCGATGCCTTTTGCCTTGCCTGTTGGACTTTCCTTTTCTATGTTTGGCGTCTTAGCGCTTGCACTGGCACCACGGTTCGAATTAGTTGTATTATCTGTTGTTTTCATAGGACTTGGTTCAGCCGTATTCCATCCAGAAGGATCAAGAGTCGCATACATGGCCGCTGGAACACGTCGTGGACTTGCTCAGTCCATTTATCAAGTAGGAGGAAATAGTGGTCAAGCAATGGCGCCGCTTATTACTGCGCTCATCTTAGCTCCTCTTGGACAAATTGGTGCAGCATGGTTTACAGTTGTTGCCGCTCTAGCAGTTATTCTTCTTATTTATATTGCATTTTGGTATTTGGGAAAATTACGGGAAGAACAAAATACACTACATGCTAAAAAGAGAAAGTCTACTGTTCAACAACAAAAAATTTCAAAATCTGTTTGGTTTGCACTCATTTTAATCTTATTCTTAATCTTTGCTAGATCTTGGTATGTTGCAGGAATGACAAATTACTATGCATTTTATACAATTAAGCATTACGCATTTTCCATTCCACAATCACAAATTTTCTTATTTGCCTTTTTAGTTGCAGGTGCTCTTGGTACATTTTTTGGCGGACCGCTTGCAGATAGGTTCGGAAAGAAAAAGATCATTTTCCTTTCTATGATAGTTTCTGCGCCGCTTTCTATCTTAATTCCATTAGTACCATCTACAATAGCCTTTTTCCTGCTCATTCTAACAGGATTTATTCTGATGTCTAGCTTCTCTGTAACTGTCGTTTACGCTCAGGAGCTTGTACCTGGTAAAATTGGCACCATGTCAGGCTTAACAGTCGGGCTAGCATTTGGAATGGGAGCTGTCGGTTCAGTTGCCCTAGGTTATTTAGCCGATTTAATTGGTATTACAAACACTATGATTATCACAGGATTCTTGCCAATACTTGGATTTTTAACATTGCTCCTGCCATCTGATAAAAAACTTAATGAATGGAACTCCTAGAAGCATTAGGTGCTTAGGATTAGGCGACAAGCATAAGTCGAGCCGTCATAAAGGTTGTTTTTTAACCTTTGTGACGGATTGGCTTATGACCTAGAGCCGATGGCGCCTGGAGCTAGACATTTCTCAAATTCAAAAAGCTTATACATTTTATCTTTTAATTTTGGAAGTTGAAAAATACGAAAAATTTTAACAATTTAGGCAGGATTTTAAGTTGAAATGCAATATAATATAGGTATAGCACTTTAAATTTTTGTAAGGAGGTATAACATATGAACACTCTAAATTACAAAGATTTTTATCAAAAAGCTCTTATACCTATTGGAGAGAAAGATTACGTTTCCTTTAAAGAAACGATCCCCACGATTCAACATAATCATTCACACTGGCTCATTGCTCTAGTAGGAGAACGAAAAGATATTGAAAAGGAATTTTACTATTGGAAAGTAACAATTTATCCAGCTGATTCAAATGGAAGCTTTTCTTGGAAATCCTCTTGCTACTCATCTTCAACATTTGATTGTATCCATAAGGCATATAACCATGCTCTCGATTTAGAAAAAATCAGTAAAAATGACGAGCTTTATTCTTCTAATAATATACAAGCTATCGTTAGCTAACATAGGTTCCTCCTCCATTTTCGCTTTTCTCTTTTTATCCATTCTTGTGAAAAAACATACATATAGTAATTATCTCCTTAAATAAACGATCATGAGCTCCTGCTCCCTACCTTGTTATGTAAATATCTTCAGCTCATCTCACTGCGCTTACGATTACTTCGTCCATCGAGGCTCGTTCAATGAATCCGACGACGATTTATTTTTATACAAAAAAACGATGCAAAAAATATGCATCGCTTTCATCACAAAGTATTTATTTATATTTTAAATTACCCCTTATGCTAGTCTAAAAACAATCCCATGTCCGCCTTTTGGATACTCCCATTTAATGTTCTGGTGTGGACAGCCAATTCGGCAGCTACCACATTCATGACAGCCTTCATAGCCAACCTGCATTCTTAACCCTTCCCACTTGTATACTTCCGCTGGACAGAAAACAGTGCAGATCTTGTCAGGACAACTAGTCATGCAAATATCGTGATCTAATACTGTCAAATGCGATTTCGTATCTGCCTTAAAACGAATTAAATACTGTTTTTCTTCAATCGTTTTTGTTGACATTATTTCACCGCCTTCCATGCACGATACATATCTTGAATCACCTTAAATGTACCTTTTTCTCCTGTAATACTTCGCATGATTTGTTTTTGCTTCTCTTTTTTCGACGTACCATCGACCGTAAAGAATTTGCTAGCTGCACGGTTCATCATTGGCACATACTCATTAAAGTATTGTGGATATTTTTCAAATGTATGTGCAGCATCCTTGTATTTTTCAAGGTCTTTCATAATGAAGCTATTATTTAGGGCTTCACGATATTGGTTTAAGCTTGATTCACTGAAGTCATTTCGTTTTTTCGCTTCGACAATCGTTTCCGCTGCCATTTTTCCAGACTTCATTGCCATATTTGACCCTTCCCTATGAATAGCATTGACGAGCTGTGCCGCATCTCCAACTACAAGCACACCATTACCTGCCACCTTTGGAACAGAGTTAAACCCTCCTTCAGGAATGAGATGGGCTAAGTATTCTGCTGATTCTCCACCTTCAAGGAGTGGTTTTACCATCGAATGATTCTTTAAGTAGTCTAATAGATCGTAAGGCTTTAATTTTGCTTTAATCATGCTTGAAAGAGTTGTACCAACTCCGATATTCACACTTTCCTTATTCGTATAAAGAAAGGCAGTTCCTAGATTTCCTTTCGTAGAATCTCCAAAAATCTCAATGGTACAGCCTTGATTATCCTCTAAGTTAAAACGATCATTAATTTTTTCCTTTGGTAAATTAATAACTTCCATGACGGTTAAAGCTACTTCATCAGGACGGAACTCTTTATGGAATCCAAGTTGTTTTCCAAGCAGTGAGTTAACCCCATCAGCTAGTACGACAACATCAGCGTAGACATCACCATCAGGTCGATCCGTTCGAACACCCACTACTTTTCCATTTTCAACGATACATTCTAGTACAACCGTTTCATTGATGAGCAATACCCCTTGCTCCACCCCTTTTTTCGCAAACCATTGATCAAAAGGAGCACGAAGTACGGTAAAGTTATTATATGGCTCAACACCCCATTCAAGACCTTTGTATCCAAATGTAACAGCAGATTCTTTGTCCATCATCCAAAAGCGCTGTTCAATCACCGGTCTTTCTAATGGTGCTTCTTTCCAGAAATCAGGTATGATCTCTTCCATCTGCTGCCGGTAGAGAACACCACCCATTACGTTTTTACAGCCAGGATATTCTCCTCTTTCAATCTGTAAAACTTTCAAACCATTTTTTGCACAAGTATAAGCACATGAGGTTCCAGCCGGACCTGCACCAACGACGATAACATCAAATTTTTCAGACATAGCTAACTTCACCGCCTTTTTCTTTACGCAACTCCTTAAATGCTGCGATTAGCTTTGGTACAATTTCCAAGGCATCCCCTACAATACCATATGT
>JAEWIG010000356.1 GCA_023387295.1 Bacillota bacterium
GGATACCATAATACGCTTCTACCGGAACTTCCTTTTCACCCAATGAGTCTTTTTCAATTCTAAATTGATTCCTGTTTGTCATTTTAGTCATCTCCATATATATTATTTGCATGAAAAAGTTTTTCAAAATACAACCATACTTATCAAAGTTGCAAATACATACCTCACTGATAGCGGAAACAAACTCTGTTATCATGAAACTATTAAATCCTCACGCGCTACCAAGCATGATTACTTTAGTTCCACTACTGACTAATTCCGTTTCACCTTCCTTGTGAAATACTTAACATAAGTGTAAATAAGCTTGCTCTGTCAGAAACATCGGCAGACAAGTGAATTATTTATGTTGTCTTTATCATATATAGTTACCTACTGAAAACTACAAAAAGTAACATATTAACTATCGTTTATACTAAATTGTCATAACTTTTCCATAATAATATAGATAAAAACTATTATAATTAAATAGTATAAATAAAATATTTTGAAAGGAGGTTTCCTTTCTAAATGAAGAAGAATCTTCGACTTGTTCACTTTTAAGGAAAATGAAAATGAGGATAAAAATTATTAGCTACATTATTTTAGTGATTGCAGTCTGTCTCGGAGGAGAATTTCAATTTTATCCAGTTAAAGAAGATGTACGCATTAGCTTTGGAACACCAGTATTTTTCTTTTTCCTTCTCTGGTCGAAACAACTAAAACCGATTCCAGCTGGTGCTATTGTTGGTATAGCAGTTGTTTTATTTCGCTCATTACTATCTGTTTTCGATAATGAACAATTAGCATGGACTGAAAGTCTTCTTTATTATGCAAATGTCTCTTCTTTTTATTTTACTTTCGGAATATTTTTTCATCTTTTCAAGCCACTAAGGTTTTACAATCGTCCAATTATTATTGCTTTTATTGGGATGGTAATTGAAGACATCTCTTTTGTTGCCTCAGTTTCATCTAGATATTTTTATATAGGCAAAATGGTTACACTTGAGACACTCCTTACAATGTTTACAGTCAGCTTTTTCCGTAGTCTTTTTGTTTTGAGTATTTTTAGTTTTTTTCTTCTTCGCGAAGTAAATACCAAAAAGACAATCTACAGAAAGAAAAATGAGGAAATGCTCCTTCTTGTGTCAGATTTATATGTTGAAATGGTACAACTAGAAAAATCAATGAAGAATGCAGAAAATACAACGAAAGCTTGTTATGATCTCTACCGTAATTTAATGAAAGATGATATTCATTATGCCAAAGCTGCACTATATATTGCTGGAGAAATCCACGAAATAAAAAAGGATCATCAAAGAATCCATTCTGGATTGTCGAAGCTTAAAGTTAATAAGCTATCGGCAGATTTAATGGACATAGAAGAGATTATTAGTGTGGCAATTGAATCCAACAGACGACATGCACAAAAGCTTAGAAAATCTATTAATTTTGATGTAAATATTTCAGGAGAACATCCACCTTACAATTGCTTTATTGTACTTTCTCTTATTAATAATCTGATGACAAATTCAATCGAGGCTATTGAGAAGAAGGGAAATGTCTCTGTTTTAGTTGAAAGAAATGGAGAGGTTGCTAGTTTTCAGATACGAGATGACGGACCAGGGATCCCTATCGATAAACAAACATTAGTATTTGAACCTGGATATACAACTAAATATGACTCTTTAGGTGTTGCATCTAACGGAATCGGGCTATCCCATATAAAGGAAGTGATCGAGAGCTTAAACGGAGAAATCCAACTTCATTCCGATCAAAAGCGAAATAGTACAAGCTTTAATATTATTCTCCCTGTAAATAACATAAATCAAATAATTAGGTGATAGAATATGAAATTTTTTATTGTAGACGATTCCCCTGCAATTAGAGCTATGTTATCTGAGATTATTATTTCTGAAGGTCTAGGTACTGTTGAAGGTGAAGCAGAGGATGGAATTAAAGTAAACTACGAACTTTTATGCAATAAAGAAATTGACATCTTACTTATCGATTTATTAATGAAAGAAAGAGATGGTCTAGAAACGATTAGAACAGTTACCCCCTCGTTCAAAGGAAAAGTAATTATGATTTCTCAAATTGATCAAAAGGATACGATTGCAGAAGCATACTTACTTGGAATTGATCATTTTATAACAAAGCCAATAAATAAATACGAAGTTATTAGCGTAATTCAAAATGAGACAAAGAATTATTTACAAGAGAAATCCATTGCAAATATTCAACAGTCATTAATATCGCTAACTAGCTTTCATCCTGGAACCACTGTAAAAAAACAAATCGAGCCTAATACTTTTATAACGACTAAGCCTAATCATGAAGTACATACATCTGGTATAATCCATAACGGAAATAATATTTTAATGGATTTAGGAATTATCGGTGATAGTGGCTATTCTGACTTATTGAATATTATTGAATACTTATTTAAATTAGAAAATAATTGTGAAACAAAATTTCAATTTCCTTCTTTAAAAGAGCTTTTCGAGCAAGTTGCTATGGAGCAGTGTCATTCAACCAATAAAAAGGGCTGTGTTAAAAAGGAAGCAAAGGCAAGTGAACAAAGGGTTCGAAGAGCTATTCACCAGGCATTTAATAATCTTGCTTCCATTGGATTAACTGACTATGGAAATCCTATATTTGAAAATTATGCATCAAAGTTTTTTGATTTCTCCCAAGTGAGAATGAAAATGTTAGAATTAGATGGTAAAGCAAAATATAATACTCCATGCAGGTTGAACATTAGAAAATTTATTGAAGTGTTTTATTTAGAAGCTAAAGAATCGATGATTGAATAGGGAAGTAATAGATCTCGAATACTTAAGTCTGAGGTTACTTGTGAATAATTTCACAAGTATTCCTGTCTAGTATGTAAAATATTACATACTTTTACTGAAAAGATCATCAAAATACAGGGTGATTGCTATTATCTTTTTTAATAATAGCAATCACCCTGTAACTGTTTATATTATTATTAGTTTTCCCCTAAAATTTTCATAACCGACAAAGCATTTAATTTTACACCTGCTGCCAATGCAGCTTCATCAAAGTCAAAATAATTGTCATGATGACCAGCCGTTCGATCAGCACCAAGCATATAATACGTTCCTTTACCACCATTTTTCTGAACGGTTGTCATTAAATGAGCGTAGTCTTCTGCAGCACCAAAATCTTGATAGTCCACAATATTCTTAATAAAGTCAATTTGTTCAGCTGACTCTCTAAGAACTTTAGCTACCTCCATATCACTTTGCCCACTAGTTGTACCACCCACTACTTTAATTTCATAAGTGACATCATACATCTTCGCTGCTGCTTCTGCCATTCTTTTTACTTCATCAACCATATAACTATCAATTTCACTTGTTTCTCCACGAGTTTCCAATTTAATAATACTATTTGGAGGAAGAATGTTTCTTCCTTGTCCAGCTTGCATAACTCCAACATTGATTCTTGAAGCTCCATCACCATGACGAGAGATTGCATGCATATTCAATGCCGCAGTTGCTGCAGCGAGTAAAGCATTTTTTCCTTCTTGAGGGGCTGCACCTGCATGAGCTGGCTTTCCATGAAAAGTTATATCTAATTTAGTTGTAGCTAAAAATTTCCCCGTAGCACAGATGAAGTCTCCACTATACTTTGCTTTAAATCCTATATGTCCTCCAATGATATAATCAACATCATCTACGACACCAGCTTCAACCATAGCCCGTGCTCCTCGCACACCTTCCTCACCTGGTTGGAAAATAAATCTCACTTTTCCTCGTAATTCATCTTTCATAGAAGCAAGCAATTCCGCAGTACCCAAACCAATTGTCATATGGCCATCATGACCACATGCATGCATGGCTCCTGAATTTTTTGATGAAAAACCTTCCCTGAATGGACGATGGCTTTCTACTTCAACTTCCTGAATGTCATTTGAGTCCATATCAAAACGAAGAGCAACTACTGGTCCATCTCCGCAATCTAGTTCAGCAACAACGCCGGTCTTTCCTCCTTCCATTTGTGATACAAGTTCCTTATCAGCACCTTGCTCTATCGCTCTTTCCATTTCCTTTTTTAATCTATCTGGCTCTGGAACTCCCATCATCGCTTCTTCTGCAATCACTTCGGACCCGTATTTAATCGTGTAACCCCATTCCTTCAAATACTTAATTAATTTAGACGCACTGCGAAACTCTGTCCATGCTGGCTCTGGATACTGATGAAAATCACGGCGATACCCTACTAGTTTTTTTTCAATCGCACTTATTTTTTCTTGAAAATTACTTATCATCGCATTCATCCTCCATTGCTAATTTATACAAGCTGGCGAATAATACATCTGCACCCTTACAAATATCTTCCATTTCCGTAAACTCTTTAGTGTTGTGACTGACACCATCAACACTTGGAACAAAGATCATACCTACATCAGTAATCGGAACCAAATTCATCGCATCATGACCTGCACCACTATGCATGATTTTATAAGGATAACCTAATGATTCAGTAGCTTCTTGAATCGCATTAATAATTTTGGAAGACAATTGAACAGGAATATCATCTATAAGCAATTCGGTTTCAATAAGTAAATTTCTCCTAATAGCTACTTCTTTGATTGAATCTAGGAATAATCTATATGCTTTACTTTTTTCATTCGTATCAATATCACGAATATCAACTAGTAATGTGGCTTTCCCAGGAATAACATTCATTGCTCCCGGAGTTACTTGAACATCCCCTACTGTTCCCACAGTATGCCTTCCTGCTTCATCGCTCGCGATTCTTTCAAGAGCAAGAATGATTTCACTAGCTGCAGCTAGTGCATCCTTTCGCATGCTCATAGGTGTATTACCCGAATGGTCTGCTTTCCCTTCAATATTAATTCTCATTCTTGTTGGGGCAGCTATCGACGTAACAATCCCAATAGGTTTATTCTCAGCTTCAAGTACAGGACCTTGTTCAATGTGTAATTCTATAAATGCATGATAATCACCAGGATATTTGATTACATCACCCAATTTATCTGGCTTAAATCCAGCTGTTGACAGTGCATCATAAAAAGAAATACCTTTTTTATCCTTTAATGACTTGATTTTTTCAATGGTGAGTGATCCTCTCATACATTTACTTCCGACAGTAGCAGTAAGAAATCTACTTGATTCCTCAGCAGTAAAATTAATTACTTCTATTGGGCGTAAAGTCTCGATTCCCTCATCATTTAACATCCTTATCGCTTCAAGAGCCGTAATTACTCCTGCAATACCATCGTAGTTTCCCCCTTCTGGGACAGTATCAAGATGAGAACCTATCAAAACAGGAGTTAAATCTTTCTTTCCTTCTCTTCGACCAATTGTATTACCAACCGCATCTATTTTTACAGTTAATCCGGCCTTTTCCATTTTACTTATCAAGTATTTTCGACTATCCATATCTTCCTTAGATAATGCGAGTCTTGTGACACCTCCTTGTGGTAGTTCACCAAAACATGCAACTGCTTCTATATCTTCTTTTATCCTAGCCCGTGATGCTTGCATTATGGTCGATTGCATTGTAGTCCACCTCGTATTCTATTTTTATTTCCTTGGAATTGGCATATATCAAACAGTCAATACTGTTTCTGAATTCTGCTGTATAGGATGTTATAAAAGGATAAACATCGATACGATAGCAGCAATGATCATACCTGGTGCATTACGCTTAGCTAGAACCATTGGGTTAACTTTTGCGATTCCAGCACATACTACAGTTGCTCCGCAAATCGGCGACATTGTTCTTCCTAATGCACCACCAAGTGCAGCAATACTACCCATATTTTCAATTTCAATCCCGAATTGTGCAGCATATGGTGTTACAGCTTCGTTAAAGGCAAATGCTGCCGCATCTCCAGATCCACTTACGACACCTAATAAAAACGGTCCAAATGTAGCAGCTATGTTAACAATTGAAGGTGTATTGACCATCGCCTCAATAAAGCTGTCAACTATTCCGATTGCATTTAATCCTCCTACAAATACGGAAGCAGCGATAATAATACCCATAATATCTCCGTATGATTTACCCATTCCATCAAAAAATGATTTGGTAATATGTTGTATGTTCTTTCTAGTCACAACCATCGCTATAATTACACCGATTATCATTGCATGAGGTATACCCATTTCTAAAGCTGGTAAGACACTGTTACCAAGGACAAGAATAACAACTGGAATCACTGGGACAATTGCTCGGATAAAACTAACTTTCTCAAGTTTTTCAATATTATGTTCATTAGAAACAAATCCTTTATGCTCCTTGAAAATAAAAGCAATAACTCCTAAACTTATTGCTCCAATAAGTCCTGAAACAATTGTTGCAGTTGAGTGTACACCAATTACACTCATTGCATCTGTACCTGCTATTTCTGCAATAAAAGGATTGTGCGAAAGTCCTGGACTTAACATACTACCAAAAGTTCCCGCTAAGACGGCAGCACCAGCAATTCCTGGATGAACCCCTACACCAATTAATAAAGGAATAAATACTGCTCCTACAGCTGCAGCGGTTCCAGCAGCACTTGGTAAAGCAATATTTATTAAGAATGTTGCCATTACAGCACCTGGAATTAAGAAAACACCAACTTTTTGCAATCCTCCAGATACTAAATTGATCATGTGTTTATCACATTCTGTTAACTTCATAACAAAAGCAAAGCCCATTACTGATAATATTGCTTGAATTAATCCTCCAGTAATCATGCGGTCTGCAAATGCATCAAAGGCTGCCAATGGAGTTCCAGCTATCGTTGCCATTAATAGACCAGCAGCAATTAGAACCAACCTAGCTTCAACACTTTTAACCAAAAAATAAACAGAAGCTACAATAACTACAATTCCAATAATAGTCATTAACATAAAAATACCTCCCATTATGATCCATTTCATAAAACAAAGATATAAATGTAGCTAATAGTAAAATAAATAGAGTTTAAAAGTTATTTTTCCGATTCGCCCCCTTAAAAACAATTTGTGAAGAAATGCACAAATTGTTTTTTGTGCTCTTCGTGTAAGATTCTTACTATTTCAGCATATGGCGGATCTACAAAAAACTACTAAACTCTACATTTATCAATTCTCTTTGCAGTAATTTGTCATTATTTTTAAACTAATTCATAAACTTTGCAAAGAAAAAAATTACTCTCACAAACGAATGAAGGCAACTTCCAAAACCTAAGTCCAGCTAGGATGCCGAACTCAGGTCTTGGAAGTTGCCTTAACTTTTGTGTCTAACTTTATTTGTTTAGATTATTTTTGGAAAATTCCATGTTTGACTAAACTTAGTTTTATAATAAGATTGAACTTAATAATATACCAATTCCAACAGCACCTATGGTTGCAACTAGTCCTGGTACCATAAAACTATGATTTAAAATGTACTTTCCAATACGAGTAGTACCGGTTCGGTCAAAGTTAATCGCTGCAACAACAGTTGGATAGTTAGGGATAAAGAAATAACCATTTACTGCTGGGAACATGGCGATTAGTAATGCTGGGTTAATTCCCAATGTAACACCTAGTGGCATAAGTGTTCGAACAGTTGCTGCTTGGCTATATAGCAGAATGGATAGCGTGAATAAAGCAATTGCGAATAACCACGGTGCTGCAGTGACAAGGTCTGAAATTGAAGCGTTAATAAAATCAGCATTTCCTTTAAAGAATGTATCACCCATCCAAGCAATTCCGAAAATAGCTACAACTGCAGTTGCTCCTGCTTTAAACACACTTCCAGAAACAACGTCATCCACTTTAGGCTTACAAAAAATAATGATAAGAGCAGCTATTGTTAACATGACAATTTCAATTGCGACTGGCATGGACATCCGAGTAACTACTCCATCAACTTCCCAGCTAGGACGTAGATTTTCAAATGTACCAAGAAATACAACCAGTACTGCCGCTAAAAGAAAAAATGAAACCGATAGTTTTGAAGCAGTGGTTGCTACGTATGCCTTTTTGTCTTTTTTAATAGGGGCGAGACCTTCTTCTAATCGTTTTAAATAAATTGGGTCATCCGGCAATTCCTTCCCCATCTTACTAACGACAAATGCGGCAATCATACAAGCAATAAATGTAGATGGAATACATATCATTAAGATATCTAGTAAAGAAATTTGAAAATCCGTTAATAATGCAAGTAATGCTACGGTTGCAGCTGATATTGGGCTTGCAGTAATGGCTTGCTGTGAAGCAATGACCGCAATCGACATGGGCCTTTCTGGGCGGACACCAGATTCACGAGAAACTTCTGCAATAACTGGCAAAACGGAGTAAGCCACATGACCTGTTCCAGCGCAAAATGTAAAAATATAAGTAACCATCGGTGCAATAAACGTTATGTATTTTGGATTTTTGCGTAATGCCTTTTCTGCTAAATAGACCAGATAATCCATTCCTCCAGAAGCCTGTAAAGCACCAGCTGCTGTAATAACCGCCAATATCATCAGCATAACATCGATCGGTGCTGATGTTGGTTCTAAACCAAAAACAAATGTGAGAATAGCTAATCCTACTCCCCCCATAACTCCTAAGCCAACCCCGCCTAATCTTGCACCAATAAAGATACAAGCAAGGAGAATAAAAAATTGTAGCCAAAACATGTGCGTTACCTCCAATTAAATTGAGTATTTCGGAAATATCTAATCTTCTTTACTCAAAATTAGTAATGAAAACAAAAATATTAATGTTAATTAACATTTTCCCTTCTTTTAAGATAAATACACTTGTGAAATCATTCACATGAATATTTAAAATTTTTTGATTAAATTTTTTAAAGCATTATCTCTATATATTCTTAGTTTTTTTTATTTCATCATACAAATCCATCTACAAAAGGCTGTAGAAAATTGCACGAAATATATTAT
>JAEWIG010000025.1 GCA_023387295.1 Bacillota bacterium
GTTTTAACTCATCTTCAACATTAGAGCGTTTCTTTTTGGATATTGCGGCTATTAAAAGTTGGAAATTTGATTCTATCATATAGTTATAAAATTCAAACAAATTAATATAACTAATATTATTTTTAGTATTTTCACTTTTATAAAAATACTTTAGCACGCGATGTAATCTCACATTTTTATTAAAGGTATATTTAAAAGAGTAGTGTATGTCCATATGAACAAATAAGAAGATGGAGTAAGTAATCATTGCCATAATAGAACTAAATGTATACAGTATGGACATTTGATAATGACTATAAGGGTATCCAATTAATAGGTTATCAGCTTCTTTAGGGAATTCTGTAATAGTTGTGATTGAAAAAAATAATGCAAGTACCTCAATAAAAATTATACATATAAACCACTGGATAATATTAGAGGTTTTTAAGTTTGAATAGGATGCATCTTTCTTTTCTTTATAAACAAATGTAAAAATAGCAATTGTCGCTGGAATTAAAAATATTAATAATCTAATTGCATAATCGAGCATTAATTTATTAGGGTATAAATAGTAATTATTAAGTGATAAATAAAAAGAATCAGTATAAAACAGGATTAATGAAATACCACAAATAAAAAAAGGGATAAATTTTATCCCGAATTTTAATACTATTATTTCTAAAGTATAGTAATTTCTTTTCGGTTCCAAAACATCACCTACTTATCACTAATAACTCTTGAGTGAAATTTTTTTTAAAATATTTTCCTATTGAGGTTATAGAAATCTCTTTGTTAGGACTAAAATACATTGCATTCAGCCAAGGTGTTTCACTATGAGTCATGTCAACTAGTGTTCCAGCACTAATTTCACCATACTTAGTCCAGACAAGTCCTACTATTTTCATTTGATCATCATCTAATTCTAAATGAGACCAATCGACCTTAATTCGAATATCTAAATCACCATATATTTTAAATTGTTGATATATATCTCTAACTACAGGTCCGTATTTCCACGCTTCAATAGGTTCTTCAAATAATGGCTCTTCAGTAAATGCTAAGTGGTACCCTTGACAATAATATAGTAATTTCTGGAGTTTTAAATTCGAAATTTCTAATCTTCTTGGGTCATGTTCCTTTAAGAAAAGAAGAAAGTTAGCAACATCAATAGCTCTTGTCATATGGATCCCCCTTTCCACTTATTTATTATATTCGACAAAATGTATTTATTTCCTTTAACTATTTGGTTTTTTTAAAAAACAAACAGTTAAAGTATTACATTATTCTAATTTAAAAGCAATATTGAATACTCTCTTTTTAATATTTCTCAGCGAAAAATATATGTTTCAAATTAATATCTAGTTTATTTCTACATTTTATTATTGGTATTTATATGGATGTCTATCCTTTATGTCCACCAACAAGTTTGCTCCTGTGTAATGCCGTTCCTGCATTAGTGTAAGAAACAGCTCTTAAAAGAGATGAGCTCCCATGCTTATTCCTTATTTTATCCACTGTATATCCGAGTTCACGTTTTTTCCATCCATCAATATCGAACAAATCCATTTGCATTTCATAGTCATCAACCAGTTTAGTAATGGACAATGTTACTGAACGAACTGTTTGGCCTCGATAATTCTCCTTCATTAGCTCAAGACATATATTGTATAAATCCATTGTAACGTTAGTAGGTCTTTCAACAGTTCTTGAGCGATGAAAACCGCCTCCGATTTCATCCCTGCTATATCCAAGTCCGAAACTAATAGTTCTGCCAGCTTTACGCTTATTCCTTGCCCTTTTAGCAACATCTTCACACATTTCGAGGATAATTATCTTTATTTCATTTTCTTCTTTATAATCCCTCATTAATATTTGGCTTTTTCCAAAACTAACTTGCCCTTGTAATATAGGTGCGCCAATTTCAGATAGATCAACACCCCATGCATGATGGTAAAGTTGATTACCCATGACTCCGAATTTCTTTTCTAATAATTCGAGAGGATAATTAGCCAGATGACCAACAGTAAAGATCCCCATATTATTTAATGTTTTTTCAGTTCTTCCTCCGATTCCCCACATTTCACTTAAAGGGGAAACCGGCCATAACTTATGAGGAATATCATCATATGTCCATATGGCTATTCCATTAGGAACCTTTTTAGATTCGAGGTCTAATGCGAGTTTAGCTATAAGCATGTTTGGTCCAATCCCTACAGTACAGGGCAATCCAAAATCTTGCATAATATCTGCCTGAATCTTAACTGCAATTGTTTCAGCATCACCCCATATTTTTTCTAGACCTTTTACATTTAGAAATGACTCATCTACAGAGTATGTGTGTACTGCATTTGGTGGGACGTATCGATAAAACAATTTAGTAGTTTCAGTTGACACTTTAATAAATAGGCCCATTTTTGGATTAACAACTTTAATTCGAGGGTCGTTTGGTATTTCAAATAATCTAGAACCAGTCTTTATGCCGAATTCCTTTTTCAGTGCAGGAGAGGCAGCTAAAATAACACTACCTTGACGTTCGGTGCTTCCAACTACAGCTAAATAACAAGTTAAAGGGTCCAACCCAAGCATCACGGCTGAAACACTTGCATAAAAAGACTTCATATCAATGCATAAAATTTTTCGTTCCGGGAACTGGCTATAGTCAATCATGATGTTATTTCACTCCTGATGTACATTAATTAAGCTAGCTAAAGGTAAGTGGTGCAAATATCCTTTCTCATCTTGAATTATTAACTGACTTTTTAAGTGATTAATGAAATGAACAGTGCCTATAATTGTTTTAGTAAAGCCATTATGGAATATCTCAAAGCTCAGAGGATTATTAAATTCCATTGCTTCGCAAATAAGTAATTCAAATTCTTCAAGAGCCTGTTCATCCTGAATTGGTTTTTGAATCTTTTTTTCTTCAATTAAAGCTTCCTTAAGAGAATGTACATGCTCAGGTAACATCATAGCAGTCCATTTTATAGTACCTCGATCGCGGATCATTTGTGTTCATCTCCTTTTTATATATTATATGCGAACATGAGTTCTTTATTCAATTGAATTCGAACAAAAGTTCGTGTATAATTATTGGTAAGGAGGTTCAAACGATGAAAAGCACATTAAAGAGAGCTGTAGCTAGTGGAGAAGTATTAGAAATGATTTACCTGGATGACAAAGGGAACTTAAGCCAGCGAAGAATAAAGGTGTTATCATTAAAAGAGGAATCATTTAAAGCGTATTGCTTTAGCAAAAGGCAACAGCGTACTTTTAAAGTGAGTAACGTTTTATCGGTTGGGCCAGTACGAACAGCAAGGAAAGGGGCATAATTATGGCTGTAAAGAAAAAACGACCAACAAGAGACGAGTTCGAACTTGAAGAGATTGGCAATTCTCTCGTTGAGGCTTATGATGAGAAATCAGAAGTAAAATTGAATGTTTGGGAAAAAGAGCAAGTCCAAGGAATGATTGTAAAGATGGATAGCCGTACAAAACTAATTCATGTTGAAAATGACGAAGAAATTATAAGAGTTCCGTTTATGGATATAATGAAGGTTTCAATTTTATAAAGTAAAGCTCATCTCATTTGAGAAGAGCTTTTTTAATTTCAAGTTTTTTAAAATGGTTAGAAAAACTGTATAAATAACTATAACCAAAAGTGAGCTAGAAACGTGAAAAAATTAGTTTCGGCGACAGTTCGGCGACAACGAGTAAAATTATCTAGAGTTTTATCTAATAAAAAGAAAAGAACCCTTGATATACAAGGGTTCCGATTATGGAGAATAGGGGGCTCGAACCCCTGACCTCTACGCTGCCAGCGTAGCGCTCTCCCAGCTGAGCTAATTCCCCGATTGGTTGGTATACCAATGATTATATCTACAAGACAGGGATTTTGCAAGAGGGAAAATCAGCATGACTAGAAAGTAGAATGGCAGCTATTGAGAGCTCTCAATCTCAACACTACGGATGCCGCTTAATTCGGAAATGCTATAGTAAATGTCGGTGATGCTCTTTTTATGATGAACAGTTACAGTTAGCTGAATGAGGTGTCTATTATTATCTAAATCCTTTATTCTTACACGTTTAACAGAGATTTTTAATTCTTTAATAGCTGTGAGAATGTCAGCCATGTTTTCCTTATCGCTAACCTTCAACTGGAGCATAACTTCTTTCTCTCTCAATTGCCGTGGACCAATTAACGCCATGAAGAAAGGTATTACTTCCACACTAATAATGAGGAGAGCCACTCCGGCCATCGCTTCGATATAAAATCCTGCTCCAACGGCAATGCCGATTCCGGCAGCACCCCAGATTAAAGCAGCTGTTGTTAGGCCTGAAATACTATCATTCCCTCTCCGTAAGATCACTCCAGCACCTAAAAATCCGATCCCTGAAACAATTTGCGCAGCTAAACGCAACGGATCCATCGTAATATTAACGCCTTCTTTCGCAGGAAACATATAGGCGGATTCTATCGATACAATTGTTAATAGACAGCTAACAATTGAGATAACTAAGCTCGTCTTTAAACCAACGGGTTTTCTTTTTAATTCACGCTCTATACCGATCACTAGACCGAGTATGGCCGAAATCCCTAGCTTCATTAAAATTTCCATCTCGCTATGAGTCATTTTATCCCTTCTTTTAAAAGTGACATTAGGATTTTTTTCTAGCAGAAAAAGTTTTCGAAAAACTGCTTACCAAAGTGGAAATATGAGATATACTCTGAGATATAGAATTTAAGAACTAAGGAGAATCATATATGTCAGACACGAAAATAAATCCTTATGCACTACTCATCATCGGTGTTATATCGGTGTCCACTTCTGCTATTCTTGTAAAAGTATCAACTGCTCCGTCTGGAGTTATTGCTTTTTATCGATTATTTTTCTCGGTTTTATTTATGCTGCCGATATTTTTATTAAAATATGTTCCAGAGCTACGTCTTATTACAAGACGAGACTGGTTGTTCTCAATTATAGCAGGGGTTTTTCTTGCATTCCACTTTATCCTTTGGTTTGAATCCTTAAACTACACATCTGTTGCAAGCTCTACCGTACTAGTTACCCTTCAACCGCTATTTGCATTCATTGGAACGTATATATTTTTCAAAGAAAAGTTCTCGTGGAAAGCAATTTTAAGCGGGATGACGGCTATTATCGGGAGCGTCATTATTAGCTGGGGTGACTTTCAAATTAGTGGCTCTGCCCTATATGGGGATATACTGGCGTTAATTGCTTGTGCACTCATTACAGCGAATTTTATGTTTGGTCAGACAGTTAGACAAAGATTATCTTTAATTACGTACACATTTATTCTCTATAGTATAAGCACGATAACGCTTTTCTTTTATGTGCTAATTAAACAAGAACCGCTTATTCCATATGGAACAAGTGATTGGATTTACTTTATCCTTCTAGCACTTGTACCAACATTACTAGGCCATACATTATTTAATTGGTCATTAAAATATTTAAGCACATCAACGATTTCAATGGCAATTTTATTTGAGCCAGTAGGTGCAGCGGTATTAGCATATTTTCTTCTACAAGAAGCAATCACATGGACTCAAGCTCTTGGTGGAACTATCGTTATTGCCGGGGTGTCCTTATTCCTACTAGATGAAAGAAGAATCCGTATGAAAAATAACAAGGCAATATCTCGATGATAGAGGATGAATGAACATTCGAAGAGCCATTCCTAAAGAAACGATTGGGATTGCTGAGGTACTTGTGATAATTGGTAGGAACGTTATGAAGGTTATTAAGTAGAACTATTTAGACAATCTTAACTAAAAAGAGAACTATCTGAGATCCCTCTATTACTTAGGGGGATCTTTTTATATAAATAAGTAGGTGATTCGGGAGAATATAAATGCCCCCACCACTGAAAAAATAAAAGTTCCACCATAAACCTTTTCCTCTGCATTAGCAATCTTCATTCCCTCTACAAAAGCATATGAAAATAAAAATAGTGCCATGAAAAATGATAAATAAAATGCTATAGCTTCCAGTATGGTCACACCTTTCCAAAAAGTAGAGATAATAAATCGTATGAAATGAATGTATGTTCTATGACGTATTTCAAATAAATAGATTTATTAACATACTAGATTCTTAATAATCCCCTATAATTGTGGATAATCCGGATAATAATATCCACAACCTGTTAATAATGGTGTGAATTACTAATGTGTTAGAGTTTGTTATGTGGATAAATATGTTAGCATGTAAATAAATCCCGATCAACAAGTCAGTGTTTTGATGTTTGGGGAAAATAGTAAAATCGATAGAAAGGAAATTTCTGTTCACTTTTAATCGTTTCAAGGATATTCGGGAAAAATAAATGAACCAAAAGAAAATGAGAAGCTAGAGGTTATAAAGAGGAGCTTAACCAGCTTTGTTTCTGTGTTTGAAAATGGAATCATGTTGATTTCTTAAATCAAACAATGATTATAGTATCAATAGAGTTTTTGGATTTCCATATTAATGAAGGAAGTCGGATAGAAAGGCAGGGGAACTGTGCAAATTATACCTTCCAAAGTATTATGAAGAACAACACCAAGTGTGATTTTAAAGAACTTTCGTGGATAAAAGAATATAAAGTAACTAAGCATAAAATTAATAAAAAATCCTATGAGAAAAAAATAAATAAAAACTTAAAAATTATATTGCAAACATATTTCGAACATGATATATTAG
>JAEWIG010000036.1 GCA_023387295.1 Bacillota bacterium
ATAATATAGTTCATACATTGTATAGTGTCATTAAGTCTTCGTTTCTTAGAATCACAGTAACGTATGTTTAATCCTTCTCGTATGTTTATTGCATCATTAATGATGCTATGTAAGCTTTCTGGCATAAAATGAATTGCATATTTTGCTGCTTCTACTTTTGAAATAATCTCATGTTCTCTAAGTGTATAATATTGGCGTAGAATTCCAGTAATGGACCATTGTACTTTCACATCCACAATTTTGTTTGGTAATAAAAACACTATTTTTCTTAATCTTTCAATTGTATTTAATCGCTTCAACCAATAAGTGTTCATATTGTTTAATACGTAATCTACTAGAGCACTTTCATCAACATCAAAGTGGAAGGACGTTATCTCAGGACCAATTATGCTAATCCCTTTATCTCTTAGAATCCACCAAGTAATAGCATTAATAGCATGATTACTCCTACCTACCTTACCTTCGTTTACGTATAAACACTTTTTGGTTTCTGTCTGTTTCTTACCAATGTCTTCCCAAAGAAGGTAACATCCGTCCATTCCTGTTTTTTTATATTTATTTTGTATTTCTCGATGAATTTTTGATAAGATTTTTACCTCTTCTTCAGTTAAATGACGGTTTACAATGGCTATGAAATCAATATCGCTAGAGCCATAATGAAAAGCATTAAGAGCAATTGAACCATGTATATATAGTCCTTCAAGAGTATTGGGAATTCGCGTATGAAATAAAGACAGATACTCATTTAGAATTTTTTGAACATCAATGGGGACTTTTAAATCCATTTGATTGCTCCTTTCAAAGTTGGCCGATTGCCTCCATTGATTAATTCAATTAAATCACGAAATATCCTTTTATTTATTACATAATCCTTGGCAAGAAACACCATGGCTAATCGTATAAAGAGAAACTTCACTATCCCAGGGTTATTTAGTATAACTTCCTATTTTTTGTACACTAATATTGTAAAGAGAACTTTTATTTCATCATTCAACAAACCCCATCTTACCAAGCAATCTACATTAGGGTAGAATGTTCTATAAAGATTGTTCTTTTTAGAGAACACGTGATATTCTATAAGAGACAATTGATATGCTAAAAAATGGAGGATAACGAATAGTGGAAGCGAAAAAGAAAAAAAGAACTTGGCTACGAATCATCATCATAACATTCCTATTAATCCTAATTGGTGCAGGTGCATATGGATATACAATTTATAAATCATTAACAAAGACAGTAGAAACCATGCATGAACCAATCAAAAGAGAACGATCCGAAAAACGAATCGAAGACATTACATTGACGAAAAAAGAACCTTTCTCTCTGCTCGCTCTTGGTGTCGATGAACGAGAAGGCGATCGTGGACGCTCTGATACCATTATTGTCCTAACCATTAATCCAAACCAAAATTCAGTCAAAATGCTAAGCATCCCTCGTGATACACGGACAGAAATAATTGGCTACAACAAGGAGGATAAAATTAACCATGCCTATGCATTTGGTGGAGTTGAAACGGCGATGGCAACGGTTGAGAATTTTCTCGATATCCCCATTGATTACTACATGAAAATAAATATGGAGGGCTTTAAAGATATCGTAGATGCTGTTGGTGGCGTTACTGTATATAATGATCTAGAATTCACATCTGACGGGGTTCATTTTCCCAAAGGAAACATAACATTAAATGGAGAAAAAGCATTAATATTTTCTCGAATGAGGTATGAGGACCCTAGAGGTGATTTTGGGAGACAATTAAGACAGCGTCAAATAATCCAAGCGGTTATTAAAGAGGGAGCAAGTCTTTCTTCTTTAACGAACTATCGCGGTATTTTCAGTGCCTTAGGCAATAATATTAAGACAAATTTAACCTTCGATGAAATGGTAGATATTCAAAAAAATTATCGTTCAGCAGCGAAAGAAATTTCTCAAATTTCAATCGAAGGAAATGGTACAAAAATAAATAACATCTACTATTTGCTCATTTCCGATGAAGAGAAAAAAAGAATTCAAGATGAATTAAAAAGCCATTTAGAAATGACATCTTAATTGTATTAGAAAAAACAGGTAATCATTTACTAGAATGTGAAATTTTTAAAATTTCTGTTTATTAAGAAAATAACCTCTTGACAAACATACATGTCTTCATCCATAATCACAATTAATATCTAGCGAAGAAGTTTGAGCATAATTTGAATGAAAAATAAATTAAACTTATAATAGAAAATGCAATGAGTAAGGCCAGTAAATGGAAAATGACGAAAGAGAGTGAAGTTCAGCGGCTGAAAGACTTCACCGTCCCCTTTCCCATTGAACCTACCTTATGAGCGGTTAGGTAAACCTAAACGTGTTTCCGGCGTTAACGGAGTTGAGATGCCTTTTTAAAAAGAACTTATTCAGGACATTATTTTTATAAGTGTCCAGATGTTCCTCTGATTTCTTTTTAAAAGGTAATTGAAGGTGGTACCACGAAGAGCTTTAGCCCTTTCGTCCTTTACGGGATGGAAGGGCTTTTTTATTTACTTAACTATTAGGAGGAATCGACGATGAAAAAATTAGCAGTTATTGGGGCCGGTTCCATGGCAGAGGCTTTAATCTCCGGCGTAATTCGTAATCAATTAATTGAAAGCAAATCCATTTGGGTAACAAATAAAACAAATCAACTGAAATTAGACACCCTTCAATCCCAATATGGCGTCAGTACGACTTATCAATTACATGAGCTTTTCCATGAGACGGAAATTGTGATTCTAGCAATGAAGCCAAAAGATGCAGTGGAAGCAATCACATATATTAAAGACTACTTAACGAAAGACATGCTCATCATCTCCGTTTTAGCTGGTGTGTCCATGGACACAATTGAACACTTATCTGAAAAGTCATTAGCCATTGTAAGAGCGATGCCAAATACTTCTGCAGCTGTTGGGAAGTCCGCCACAGCATTAGCTATTAATTCGAAAGTAACTGATACGCAAATGAAGCTTGTTAAGAATATGTTTGCCACAGTCGGTCTGACAACAATTGTTGAAGAAAATCAGCTTGATGCCGTAACAGGCTTATCGGGAAGCGGACCAGCATATATCTATTATCTTGCAGAAGCAATGGAAAAAAGCGCGACAGATATCGGACTTGAAAAGGGAATGGCAAAGAAATTAATCGTCCAAACGCTAATTGGAGCAGCTGAAATGCTGGCGAAATCTTCAAAGGAGCCACAACAGCTGAGAAAGGAAGTCACAAGCCCAGGTGGAACAACGGAAGCAGGTATAAAGATTTTGGAAGCATATGAAGTTCAACATGCATTCATTGACTGCATTAAAGAAGCAACTGCCCAATCGAAACGACTTGGTCAAACCATTAATTCATGTGTGAAGGTTTAATAGAAACAGCATATCTAAGTGTCTCATGAGCCAATTCTTGATAAAGTTGATATACTAAAAATGAGTTTATATCCGCTATGAGATACAAGGAGGCTAAAGAAAATGAACGCAAAGCTATTTACCCCTTTCACCATTAAAAATACTACGATCAAAAACCGGATTGTCATGGCTCCGATGTGCATGTATTCTTGTGAAGCCGAAGATGGCAAGGTTACAAATTGGCATAAAACACATTATACAAGCAGGGCTGTTGGGCAAGTTGGGGTAATTATCCTCGAAGCAACGGCTGTTACCCCTCAAGGGAGAATTTCTTCAAAGGATTTAGGTATATGGAGCGATGAGCACATTGAAGGCTTAAAAGAGCTTACTGATTTAATGAAAGAACATGGTGCTGTAACAGGCATTCAGCTCGCTCATGCTGGAAGAAAAGCAACAGTTGATGGCGAAATCATTGCTCCATCCTCTATTCCCTTTAATGAAAAAATGAAAACACCAAAGGAAATGACAATCGAAGAAATTAAAGAAACGATTGAAGCCTTCAAGCAAGGAGCAATACGAGCGAAAAAAGCTGGATTTGAAGTAATTGAAATTCATGGTGCCCACGGTTATTTAATCAATGAATTCCTATCACCACTCACAAACAAGCGTACAGACGAATACGGTGGAACACAAGAAAATCGTTATCGCTTCTTGCGTGAAGTCATTGAAGCTATTAAAACCGTGTGGAACGGACCTTTGTTTGTAAGGATCTCAGCTAGTGATTATCATGAGGAAGGATTAACGGTCGCTGATTATGTTGAAATGGCAAAGTGGATGAAAGAGCAAGAAATCGATGTAATCGATGTAAGCTCAGGTGCAGTCGTTCCAGCAAACATTCATACATATCCTGGCTATCAAGTAAGGTTCGCTGAGAAAATTAAAGAAGAATCAGCAATTGCGACCGGTGCAGTTGGTCTTATCACGAACGGATTACAAGCAGAGGAAATCCTCCAAAACGAGCGTGCTGATTTCATTTTCAT
>JAEWIG010000044.1 GCA_023387295.1 Bacillota bacterium
GTTGAATATTGCAGGTGGGAATTAAATTCCAAAAAACGTTTGTTTGTAAGGGAGTGAGAAAATATGACAAAAGAAAAAGGAAGTGAAACCGCAGGCAAATTATTTTTTAAAGGGAATCACAACAAGAAAAACCTCAAAATTAATCAGCAACCGAGTTTTTCGGATGCTCTTCAGTTGATTAAGTCACAAACATCGAGGCCTTATCAACAAATTCCTCTTAGTAAACATACCCTACTTACTTTCCATTATACCGAGAATTGTTTTAGAAGGACGGTCCATTTGAAATTCGACTTAAAGAACGACTCTATCCTTATAAAGGAAGGTGATGCTCAATCAGCATCTCGTATGCTTTCAAATTTTTTAATAAAGGATCATAACCGGGTCACCTACATGTCTTACCATCCAAGCAGTCCCGAAATAGAAAAAATCAAAAATCAGATTATAAGTATTTTGGAAATGAAGAAAATAGAGGATTGGTAAAGGAGAAGTAAGGAAAGGAGTGCTAAAAATACATTTTGATTAAGCTTCATTTTATAGGTATCTACAGAAAATAAAAGAGCAATCGCTAAATAATAGCGATTGCTCTTTTTCGTATATTAAGACGTAAAACAAACTAATTGTCCACCCCACAAGGACAAACAGCCGAACTGTCCACGACCGGTGCCAGGCACCGGTTTTGGTGTTATTTTTGAAATTTAATTTTAAATTTTTACAAAAAATATTGAAAATTTCTGATAGTCAGTTATAATAACTTCTAATAAGACTAAATTTTAAGAATATTCTTTTGGTGTAATTGAAACCGTTATCATCAAAAAACATACTTATATCAGTAATCATTGCGTTTAATATACCTCTTTCGTCCATTGAACGCATATGAAGAAATTTACTCAAGTAGGAGAGTTATTTTTTTTACTTCACCTGAAATATTATTACAAAAATATTTTTATTTCCTAATATTTTATTTTAAATCTAGCCTATTAAACCAAGGTTTTTCAAAAGGAGGGGACAAGTTGCAACTAATCGAATGGAATGACGGAAGAATTGAAGAGTTAGTTACCTTGTGGAATAAAGAGCTTGGAAAGCAATTTCCAATGAGGGAAGAATTATTTAAACAGAACAGCTTTGAAGACGAAAATATTTGTTTCTCTGGTTCAGCTATAGCTGTAAACAATGAAAACGAAATAATTGGATTTGTTGTTGCGAAGAGTTGGAATGAGAATCTTAATGTACAAATGAATAAGGAGATTGGCTGGGTACAAGTCCTTTTAGTGGACTCGAACTGGAGAAATAAAGGGATAGGCACTGCATTATTGGAAAAAGCAGAAGCAGCGTTAGTCGCTGAAGGGGTAAAAAAAGTTCACATAGGAAAAGATCCATGGCACTACTTTCCCGGAGTGCCCACTGAATATGATTTCATAAACGCTTGGGTGGAAAAAAGAGGATACGTAACTGACGGATTTGACCATGATTTAAAGGCAGATTATGAACCACCGTCTCAACACCTGTTCAATCATCAAGCACCTCAGCAATTATCACCCACTGAAGAAGTGCAGTTTTCCCTTTTAGAGGAAAATGAGAAGGATGAACTAATAGCATTTCTCCATCGCTGCTTTCCTGGGAGGTGGGAATATGAAGCGATTCATTATTTTAAAAAAGGTGGGACTGGCCGAGAGTTTGTTGTCTTAAAAAAGGACGCAAAAATCATTGGTTTTTGTCGTGTAAATGATTCTAAGTCACCATTTATAGCTCAAAACGTATACTGGTCACCGTTATTAGATGAAGAGTTAGGAGGGGTTGGACCACTTGGAGTGGATTCGGCCGAAAGGAAGAAGGGCTATGGGATCGCAATCGTTGAGGCAGGGATCGCAGTACTTCGATCACGAGGAATCAATCATATCGTCATTGATTGGACTGGTTTAGTAGATTTTTACGGGAAACTGGGATACAAGAAGTGGAAAAGCTACGCTAAATATAGCAAGAGCCTTGAAAACAAAACTTTTGCAAACGACAGGTAATGCATAGAAAGGCGTGTAGAAATGGAAGTAGAACTTTCGAATTTAATGACAGAACAAAAAAATAAACGAACAAAGAATATTGATCAGCTATCAACATTGGAAATTATTGAGTTGATGAATGATGAGGATCAAACAGTTGCAGGCTCCGTAAAAAAAGCGCTTCCTCAAGTTTCAAAGGCTGTTGATGTCGTTTGTAAATCGATTACAAATGGTGGGAGATTATTATATATCGGTGCGGGAACGAGTGGGAGAATTGGAATTTTGGATGCGTCAGAATGCCCACCAACCTTTTGTACGCCACCCGAAATGGTACAAGGCATTATTGCTGGAGGAACGGGTGCCATGTTTACCGCGGTAGAAGGAGCGGAAGACGGTAGGGAAAATGGTGCTGAGGATTTGAAGAATATTCAGCTGACTGAACAAGATGTAGTAATCGGAATTGCCGCAAGTGGGCGTACTCCATATGTAATCGGGGCCTTGCAATATGCTAGAAGTATTGGGGCAGAAACAATCGCTATATCCTGTAACGAGAATGCAGAAATGAATCAATATGCAAATTTGGCCATAGGGGTTGCAGTTGGTCCAGAAGTACTAACAGGCTCCACTCGGTTAAAATCTGCAACAGCACAGAAAATGGTCTTAAATATGATATCAACTGCAACGATGATTAAGCTTGGAAAAGTTTATGGGAATTTAATGGTTGATTTGCATGCGAGTAATAAAAAACTAATTGAAAGAGCAAGAAATATAGTGATGGACATAACGGGAGCAACCTATCAGGAAGCGACAGACATATTAGAAAAGACAGACCAGAAGGTGAAGCCCGCCATCGTCATGCTATTAGCGAATGTATCCTTTGAAGCAGCAAATAAATTGCTAGAACAAGCAAATGGTTTTGTTCATAAGGCCATCGAAAAGAGTAAGGGGAGCGAGGAAATTAATGAAAAATAAGATTCTCTCATTCCTGCAGCAGGAAATAGATTTGGAACATATTCCGGGAGCTGCTCTCCATATTTCTTATCGTAATAAGGCCATTTTTCAAGAGGCAGTTGGATATCGGACTTTATATCCGACAAAAAGTCCACTCTTCAAGGATACGGTATTCGATCTTGCGTCACTCACTAAGGTCGTGGCAACTTTACCGACCATAATAAAATTAATAGAAGGGGGAATAGTGAGACTTGAAGACCCAGTTCATTATTTCCTTCCATCCTTTCACACCAAAGAAACCACACTAAAGCATTTATTAACCCATACATCAGGTCTACCCGCACATCGGCAGTTTTATCAAGAGTCCCTACATACAGATGAAATCGTGAATAGGATTTGTAAGGAAGCACTTATTTCAGGCGTAGGAAAAAACGTCGTCTACAGTGATCTTGGTCTTATCTTACTCTATAAA
Source organism: Bacillota bacterium (assembly GCA_023387295.1). Lineage (GTDB taxonomy): Bacteria > Bacillota > Bacilli > Bacillales > Cytobacillaceae > Cytobacillus. The sequence goes on from JAEWIG010000044.1 coordinate 3,418, forward strand.
ATTATTGAAATGGCTACAGGTGAACTATTCGAAGTATTTGTGAAAAGAGAAATATTTGATCCCTTAAACATGAAGGATACGGGCTTTAATTTAAACTATAGCGAAGATCGGTATGCGGCTACTGCGTACAGTAAGGAATTAAAGAATTTTAAGCAGGGCGTTGTTCATGATGAGAACGCAGAATCCATGGGAGGAATAAGTGGACATGCTGGATTATTCTCTACTATTCATGATCTAGGGAACTATGCCTCTATGATCGAAAACGAAGGTGTTTTTAATGGAAAGAGGATTCTATCAAGTGCTGCACTAGCGTTATCTAGGAAGTGTTTTACCGCATTTGATGAAGAGCATAGAGGGCTAGGCTGGATGCTCAAAGGGACAATGAGCTCATCCTGTGGCGATTTATTTTCTGTGAATTCCTATGGTCATACAGGATACACAGGAACTAGTATATGGTTTGATCCAGATATCAGGCTGCACGTCATATTATTAACAAACCGTGTTCATGTAGAAAAGCAAAATGCTATTTTAAGATTAAGACCGAGATTACATAACATTATCCGAGCTTCTCTTTAATCCTGGCTCTTAACCCTTTGAATCATCAACCACTGCAGGACAGATTCAGCTCTTGTTACAGATTTTACATTGAAATTCTTGCATGAATCGTAGCTATTGTTCAAGTTCACTGCTTACTTGATGTGAGCTTTAGAGGTATTTAGAAAGTAGGGAGGAACCCATATGACGAATTTGACAATGAAGGAAAAAGTCGGACAGCTTATGGTGTTTGGTTTTAGTGGCAAGGAAATAACGCCAGAAATAAAGTCGCTAATAAAGGATCATCATCTTGGATCTATTATTTTATTCGGGAGAAATATCGGGACACCTGAGGAAGTGCTGAAGCTAACGACTGAATTGCAAAGAATAGCTAAAGAAGCTGGACACAAACAGCCTTTATTAATTTGTACAGATCAAGAGAATGGGGCGGTTCGTAGATTAGGAGAAGGGACAACCGTATTCCCAGGTGCCATGCTATTAGGGGCCACGCACTCTTCTGAAAATGCGAATAAAGTAGGAATGGCCACAGGTAAGGAACTGAAGGCTCTGGGGATTAACTGGAATTTATCGCCTGTCCTAGATGTAAACAATAATCCTCAAAACCCTGTCATCGGCGTTCGTTCATTTGGTGAATCACCTGACAGCGTCTCATTATTAGGGCAGGAATTAATGAAAGGTATGCAAAAAGCAGGTGTAATCACAACATTAAAGCATTTTCCAGGGCATGGCGATACGAATGTGGATTCTCACTTAGACCTTCCAATAATTGACCATAGTATCGAGCGATTAAATCAGATTGAATTGAAGCCATTTAGGGACTGTATCCGCGATGGAGCAGACATCGTCATGACGGCCCATGTGTACTTCCCGGCGATTGAGGAGCGAGAAGGTGTTCCAGCGACTCTATCAGATAAAGTCATTACAGGTTTGCTTAGAGATGAACTTCAATTTGATGGAGTGGTCACAACAGATTGCATGGAAATGAATGCTATTTCACATTCAATTGGAACACCAAAGGGTGCAATTGAAGCCATTAAGGCAGGAGTAGATTTAATTATGATTTCTCATTCCTATGGGCCACAAATGCAGTCATTAAATGCAGTCATTCAAGCAGTGGAAACGGGAGAAATCTCGCAAGAACGAATTCAAACAGCATTCGATCGAGTTGCAAAGCTGAAAGACAAATATCTAGATTGGAATGACATTCAGCTTCATCAAGATATCAAAGTTCCGGAAGTTGTAGGCTGTAAAGAACATGATGAAATCGTTACCGAGATTTATCGCCAAGGTGTAACGATTGTAAAGAATGAGGATAGTATTCTGCCGTTATCTCCAGATGCCAACCATCGTGTGTTACTAGTTTATCCAGAAAATAATTCAACAATGGCTGTGGAGGATAAGAGATATTCCACCTTCTCCTTAGGTGAATCGATTACTGATATGCATCCGTCCGTAACGGTAAGACAGCTATCCAACCCACCTACTGATGAAGAAATTAACGAAGCATCTATTCAGGCAAAGGGGTACGACACAGTCATTGTAGCAACATTATCGGCAACAGCCGGAAGCAACCAAATTAAATTAGTTGAAGAAATCTATCAGGAAAATAAACGAGTCATAGTCGTTGCAACAAGAAGTCCTTATGACTTAGCTTATTTACCTAATGTGCCTTGTTATATTAGTACCTATGAATTTACGTCACCAGCTTTAAAAATGGCGGCACGAGCAATCTATGGAAAAGAAACAGTCGAAGGAAAGCTGCCAGTTTCTATTCCGTAAACCATTCTATATAAACATCGAATAGGTGTTGCAGATGAGCAGTTTTAGCAAAGAACCGCTTCCATTTCCTTCATAGGAAAAACACATTTAAGGAGGTGAGGAGGCAGTTTAGTTTGTAAAAATGATATTTCAATTAACTAATATTAAATTAGGGGGAAATCGAATGAAGAAGCTAATCGTTGCCTTCTTATCCATGTTACTCATTATTTCCGCTGTCGGCTGCAGCAAAGAATCGAGTGGCGATTCAAAGGATAAGAAAAAGGGGAAAGATGTCATAACTGTATGGTCCTATCCTCACTATAGAGAGAATCCAGATATTGATCAAAAGAGCTATGAGCAACATTTACAAGAATTAATTGCTGATATTGAAAAAGAAAATCCAGATATCAAAGTGGAATATGAAATCTTGTCTTGGGATGAAGGGGACAAGAAATTCGATATTGCCCTAAACTCAGGGAATCCTCCTGATATCTTTTTCTCAACTATGAAGCCGAAATATATTAAAACAGGATTGGCTGTTCCGCTAGATGACTATATTTCTGATGATGATCGTGCAGATCTGGAGCAATTTGCGATTGATAACTTCTCATCTGATGGCAAGCTATGGGCAATTTCACAGTGGATTTCTATCCATACATGGGGTGGAAATAAAGCGTTAATGGAGGCAGCTGGAGCTGACGTAGCAAAAATCCAAAAAGATGGCTGGACATGGCAAGAATTTTATGATATTTCTGAAAAAGCATCTAAAATGACAACAAAAGATGGTAAAAAGGTGTACGGATTTGCTACGCAAGGTAAAGATGAAGAGACATACACTCACTTAATGAGAAATAATGGTGTACTTAAGTCTATTACAGAAGAAGGAAAATTCCAATGGGATGGCGACAAAGCTATTGAAACCCTCAACTTTTTAAAGAAAATGATGGACGAAGGTGTTATGCCGAAAGAAACTGCTGGTATTGATGCACAAAAAGTAATCGATATGTTCTCTGCTAGCGAAGTAGCCATCTACGGTAGAACAGGCCCATATCAAGTGCGTTTTAACGATAACCGAAATGCAGAGATCGATGCTGGGAAACAAGAGGGAGAAAAAATCGACTTTGTTCTATTGCCTTTCCCACATAATGAAGGTGAAAAAGAAGTGGCTACCGGTGGTGGTGGCGGTATGTGGTTATTCAAGCAAAAGAACTATAAAGGTGACGAGCATACTGAAAATGCTGCAAAGGTTCTAAAGTATATTACAGGTACAAAATCTAGCGTAACTGCTGCAACAATGTTCATTCCACCAGCAAGGAAATCTGGTCAAGAAATGTATAAAGACTTGCTTCAATTAGAAACAGACAATGGTCAATTTATAAAGAGAACATTAGATTATGTTGTTCCAGGTGCTAAATTAGACCCTGCACTTGCACAAAAGCAAGACCAAGTCCTAAACGATGGAATCAGGCCGAAGTTCCAAGGTTTCCTAGCAGGGGAATTAACACCTGAAGAAACGGTACAGCAATGGACAAAGGTAGCGGAAAGTGTATTGAAATAATCTGATTGAAGCGGCTGTCTTAACCATAAAAGGACAGCTCTTCCTTCTAAAAAGATTGGCTAAAGGAGATGAGTCTGTGGCCTCAACAATAAACGAAACTCCGAAAAAATGGTCATGGGAAAACTTTAAACAATTTATAAAGGATTATGGTTGGTGCTACGCATTTATCGCTCTCCCTTTGCTCCTTTTTCTTGTTTTTACAGTCTATCCACTTGTTACGGCCTTTATTATGAGTTTCCAAGAATACGGAATTCTTGAGTCGAAATTTATTGGATTAGAGAACTATAAGTATTTATTTGAAAACGAAATATTTTGGAAGTCAATGAAAAACACAGCAATCTATACATTGGGGACTGTTCCAATTAATATACTGATCACTTTTTTCTTAGCGTTAATTATATTTCCTCTCAACAAACGTTCTCAAACATTTTTTAAAGCCTCCTTTTATCTTCCTGCTGTAACATCGGGAATTACGATGTCGTTAATCTGGTTATGGATGTTTGATCCGACCCAATCTGGATTAATGAATATTGTTTTAGGCTGGTTTGGTATTGATCAACAAATGTGGTTAGCCAGCTCAAGCTCGGCGCTTTTTTCTATTATGCTTATGACATATATCGGTGGGCATGGTAGTGGGGTTATCTTGTATTTAGCAGCAATGGGGGGGATTCCTAAATCACTTTATGAAGCGGCAGATATTGATGCAGCAAGCTGGTGGTCGAAGCTAAAGAATATTACATGGCCTTTATTAAAACCAACGACTCTTTACATGCTAATCACAGGAGTCATCGGCTCATTTCAAGTGTTTGAAGCAACCTATGTAATGACTCAGGGTGGACCTAACTTTGCTACGACAACAATTGCCTACTTAATCTATCAGCATGCTTTTGAATACTATCAATTTGGATTAGCAGCTGCAGAAGCATTTATATTAGGATTTGTTATCATCGTTATCTCAATCTTACAATTTAAATATATGTCAAGTGACGTAGAATACTAGGAGGAATTGATATGGAGCTTAAATCTGTAACTGATCCTCAATATCAAATCATACTCGATGAAAAGAAGGATTTAAGAAGAAAAACATATAAGAGGATTGGGTTAACCATTGTTTATATTATTTTAGGACTTTGGGCGGTATTCACGTTTGTCCCTTTATTATGGATGTTAAGTTCTTCCTTTAAGGATTCCTCTGCTATCACGGCGGTTCCGCCAGAACTGCTTCCAAAGAAACCGACATTGGATGCATACAGGAGAATTTTTGAAGTAGGAGGAATGGCTAGGTGGTTTTTGAATAGTACCATTGTTGCGGCTGTAAGTACGGTCATTAATGTTTTCTTTGCTTCATTAGCGGGATATGCATTTTCCAAGCTGAAATTCCCGGGTAGAAACGGAATATTCTGGGTATTGCTCTCGTCAATGATGATACCAGGACAAGTAACTCTTATCCCTCTGTATATTCTTGTAGTCAATACATTGCAATTAGAAAATACATATTTCGGCTTAATTGTTCCAGGAATGGTAGCTGTAGGAAGTATTTTCTTGATGAAGCAATTCATGAGCTCACTTCCAAGCTCGTTAATTGATGCAGGACGTATTGATGCATGTAGTGAGTTCGGGATCTTCTGGAAAATAATTTTGCCAATGGCGAAACCAGGCTTAGCAGTATTAGGAATATTCACATTTGTGGCACATTGGAATAACTTTTTCTGGCCGTTCTTAATTACAAATACAAATAGTATGAGAACGCTCCAGGTCGGGCTGACAAGCTTTAGATTTGAAAACATGCAGGATTATGGGGCAATGATGGCGGGTGCAGTATGTAGCGCGGTTCCGATGATCATCGTGTTCCTTGCATTACAAAAATACTTCTTACGTGGTATTACAATTGGAGCTGTTAAAGGTTAGGAGGAGTTTTTCTTGGCAGAAGTAAGATTTGTTAATGTCGTTAAAGAATTTGAAGATGAGAAAAAAGGGAAAGTCCGTGCAGTAAACAATGCGAATTTTACAGTAAAGGACAAGGAGTTTTTAGTTTTTGTTGGTCCTTCCGGCTGTGGAAAAACAACTTCTCTTAGAATGATTGCTGGGCTAGAGAGACAATCAGACGGTGATGTTTATATCGGAAATCGCTTAGTTAATAAAGTGCATCCTAAGGACAGAGATATCGCGATGGTTTTCCAGGACTATGCTCTGTATCCACACATGACGATTAAAGAAAATCTAGCATTTGGTTTGAAAAATCTTAAGACACCTAAAGCTGAAATTGAGGCAAAAATAAAAGAAGCTGCTTCCATATTAAGCATCGAAAATCTCCTTGATCGAAAACCACGTGAGTTAAGTGGTGGACAAAAGCAGAGAATCGCTGTAGGAAGAGCGATTGTTCGGAATCCAAGCGTCTTCTTATTTGACGAACCTTTAAGTAACCTAGATGCAAAGTTACGAGTCCAAATGCGAGTGGAGCTTTCAGAATTGCATAAGAGACTTGGTGCGACAGTCATTTATGTGACCCATGACCAAGTAGAAGCCATGACATTAGGGCAAAGGATCGTGGTCATGAACGGAGGAGAAATTCAACAAATTGCTTCTCCAGAAGAGCTTTACGAGAGTCCTAATAATATGTTTGTTGCTGGCTTTATTGGTTCTCCTCCAATGAATTTCGTCAAGGCAAGACTGGATGGAAATAAATTAATTACAGCGGACCATACACTAACGATGCCTGAAAGATTAATGAATAAATATAAGGCTTATCAGACGAAAGAGGTCGTTTTAGGCATAAGGCCAGAGGATGTTCAATCTACGAATCTATTAATTCACAAACCAGCAATGAATGTTATCGAGCCTACCCTTAAAGTCGTCGAGCATCTAGGAGCAGAATTATTATTCTACTTCAATATCGGTGATGACCAAGTAACTGGTAGAGTAAGTGCTGATGCCAAGCTAAAGGGCCTAACGAAAGCTAATTTGTTCATTAATATGGAGAAAATGCATCTATTTGATCCTAACACTCAGGAACGCATCTAAGCTTAGAAAAAAGAAAAGGAACGGTGAAAAAATGTTATCCATTAGCAAACTACTGAAAAAAACAGGTCATCAAATATTTATAAACATCCTAAGTGTACTTGGAGTAAGTGTATGTTGGTCATTCTTTCTCGTTCCAGCTATTTTTTTCCTACCGCTTCATTTTGCCATTGTGTATTTAGTTATTACTTTTATTCCAGCGACAACAGCTGTATATGCGGTAATGAATCAGATCACTGAAGGAAAAAGGTATAAGCTTGGGATGTTTATTAAATCATTTTTCCATTACTTTACCCGGTCCTTTCGCATAGGATTCATTTATAGCTTGGCTGTTTTGATTCCTTTATCACAATGGTGGTACTACATAAACGTGAATAATAGCTATTTAATATTTATTTTTGCTGTATTTCAAACATACTTATGCTTAACATTCCTTGCTACACAAGTGTATACAATCCCGATTCTAGTTGTAGAGGATTCCAAGGTGTTGAAGGCAATGAATAAATCAATGAAAGAATTTATGGGACACACATGGTATACGATCGGGCTGTTCGTCCAAATCCTTTGTATTACGTTATTAATTAGCTTAACTGTCATTGGATTCTTTCTATTGTTTATATCCATGCTCGCGATCTTTGTGTTAAATGCAACGAAAAACCTTGAATTCGCTAAGAAAGAAAAGGTTAGTACGGAAAACCAGGTCGAGCAAACGGTTTAATAGACATGTGCTTCTTACTGAGTAAGGGGGAAAGCAATTTCGACTTGATTACTTTTTCGTAACCGTGAAAGGAGGAACTCTATGTATGTTTTTGGCATTGATGGCGGAGGAACAAAGACAATCGGCGTGCTGTGTGATTCAAAAGGGCGGATTCAGTGGCAAGGTATAGCTGGACCTACGAACCCTAATAGTCTTGGTTATGAGACAGTTGAAGAGGAAATGAAGAGATTGATTGAAACTCTACAAGCAGAAGCACCAGAAAAGTTTATTAACATCTCTAGCTTTTTTGCAGGAATGTCGGGTGTTGACCGAGATGATGATAAGCTCAAAATGACGCAATTATTTCAGAAATATTTACCTCTCGGATGCCGGATTCAAGTAGATAATGATGCTGTAAATGCCTTGTATTCTGGTACTTTAGGGAAGCCGGGTGTTGTAAATATTAGCGGCACAGGTTCCATTACCTTTGGCATAAACGACAACCACGAACGAGCTAGAGTTGGCGGTTGGGGATTTATCCTTGATGATCCGGGAAGTGGCTTCTCGATCGGAAAACGTGCAGTAAAAGCGGCTTTTGATGAATATGATGGATATGGAGAAAAGACAGTCTTAACCTCTGCTATTTTAAGTACATTAGGTGTAGAAAAGGTTCCTGAGTTAATTCCGATTATATATAATTTCAAAAAATCGCGAGAGACGATAGCTTCCTTAAGCAGCCTTGTCGTACAAGCAGCAGACGCTGAAGATGAAATCGCGAAAGGAATTCTGCAGCAAGCAGGTACAGAAATGGGATTAAATATTCGCCGACTCATCTTAAAGCTATTTAAGGATGAGCAAGCAGAAAAAAAGATCCCAGTCGTATTAACGGGTGGAATTTATCATCATGTGAGCAGGTTTCTTCCGATGATAGAAGAAAACCTTAAATTTCTATATATAAAACCTACGATTATCATCCCCAAATTACCACCTGTAGCTGGTTCGGTCATTGCCGCTATTCAGAATTCAGGAGAAGGTGTAAACGAAAGCTTCATAAGCCATTTTAATTAGGAGGCAAGGCTCATGCATTTAGTTGTTTTAGGAGCTCATTGTGGAGATGCAGAAATTCAAGCGGGTGCGATTGCTCATAAATATGCAAAGGCTGGTCACGAGGTTACGTTTGTTCATTTAACCGCTGGTGAAAAAGGGCATCCTCCAAATATATCGGTGGAACAATATAGACAACAGAAGATAAGTGAATCGGAAAAAGTAGCACAAATTTTAGGGGCAAAGACAATCACTCTTGATTATAAGGATGCTGAGCTTACCTTTAACGATGAAATCATTACTGAAGTAGCCACCTTAATGCGGAAATTAAAGCCGAATGTTGTCATTACCCATTGGGAAAATAGTATCCATCCAGATCATGCCCTTTGTCCTAGAATTGTTCAGGCATCCCAATTAAAAGCTGGTCTTCCAGGCTTTGAGCTTGAAGGACTCCCAGCCCACTATTATAGCTTCTATCATAGTGAGAATTGGGAGGATATGGAGGGATATGTGCCGGATGTGTTTATAGATGTTTCAGATGAATTTGAAACGTATTTGGAAGCGCTGTCTAACTACTGGTTTATTATGCATTCGAAATCCTTTCGTTATTATGACTACTATAAAGCTTTAGGTACAATCAGAGGCTGCGTGAATCGTACAACATATGCCCAAACATTAAAATTCCCAACCGGTTCAAACGTAAGAAAAGGTGGGGTTATCCCAGGTTACGAAATATAATTTGCTTCCATTCAAACAATCTAGGAGGTACAAGAATGAGACTTGGACTTGATCTGTTTTTAGAAAGCCAATTCCGTCCATTTAAAGGGAAACGAGTAGGATTGGTTACGAATATGACAGGAGTAGATAAAAGGCTTGTCTCAACGATTGACTTAATGAATGAGCATCCAGACATTCATTTAGTCGCTTTATATGGTCCCGAGCATGGAATTCGTGGGGATGCCAAAGAGGGAGAAGCAGTGGATTCGACAAAGGATTCCTACACAGGAATTCCTGTATTTAGTTTATATGGAGACACGAGAAAACCAAGTAAAGAAATGCTTGATTCTGTTGATGTCTTAGTGTTCGACATTCAGGATATTGGCTCAAGATATTATACTTATATTTATACAATGGCTTATGTAATGGAAGCTTGTGCAGAGCAAGGAAAGCAATTTGTCGTGCTTGACCGTCCAAATCCAATATCGGGTGCAGTAATGGAAGGGAATCTAATTGAAAAAGGAATAAGATCCTTTGTAGGCCTATACCCAATCCCGAATCGTCATGGCATGACCGTAGGGGAACTGGCATTATTTTATAAGCATGAAATCGGTATTAACTGTGACCTAACAGTCGTTCAGATGGAAGGCTGGGGGAGAAAGATGTATTATGACCAGACGAGCCTTTTTTGGGTCCCTCCTTCTCCAAACACGACAAGTATAGACATGAGTATCCTCTATCCTGGAACTTGTTTAGTCGAAGGAACGAATTTGTCTGAAGGCCGAGGAACTACACGGCCGTTTGAATATATTGGTGCTCCTTACATTGACGGCTATCGCTTAGCGAAAGAATTTAATGAAAAAAAAGTAGCAGGTGTTTTGGCTCGTCCGACTTCATTTAAGCCGATGTACCAAAAGCATGTAGGGAAAGTTTGTGAAGGAGTCCAATTACATGTGGAGGACCGTCATACGCTCCATTCCTTCAAGACGGGGTTAACCCTTTTAGAAACGATTGCAGATATGTATCCCAACGATTTTGAATTTTCTAATCAAGGTGAGAGGTATTTCTTTGATTTGCTCGCCGGTACGAAAGAATTAAGAGGAATCATCCTTAAAGGGCAAACAGCTGATTTTTTACACGAATGTGCAGATCAAGTAGAACAGTTTAAAAAGCAGGTCGAGCCCTATTTATTATACGGATAAAATGTGTCGCAGATTAACGGGCAGTAAGGCCTCAACTGATTGAAGATTCACTTTATTAATAATAGATTAGCGCTTTTAAGAAACAATATCGTTTACAAGGATAAGGGGAGCAATCATATGGTTAATTATCGCTTTTATCAACCAAGAGATGAAATGAAAATTGTGAGTCTTTGGAATGAGTGCCTAGCACGTGATCCAGTTAATTCCCATAGATTCAGAAATTTAGTATTACTAGATGCGAACTTTGACCCGAAAGGACTATGTTTAGCATTTGTGAACGAGAATCTTGTTGGTTGTGTATATGCTGTTAGAAGATTACTCCCTATGTTTGGAACTGAGTTAGAGCCTGAGAATGGATGGATTCCTTTCTTTTTTGTCCATCCGAATCATCGCCGCAAGTCTATTGGGAAAAAGCTGATGGCTAACGCAGTTGCCTTTTTATTAGAAAATGGAGTCAAACATATTTTCTTTGCCTCCTATGCTCCCAATTATATTCTGCCAGGAATTGATGAAAATACGTATCCAGAGGCGTATGCCTTTTTACAAAAACAAGGATTTCAAACACTTTACTCCCCTGTAGCAATGGATCGTAGCTTAGTTGGATTCCAAATACCTAGGTCAGTGAAAGAGTTGAAGAGTGGAAGGGAATTAGAAGGATATTCTTTCCTGACTGCGAAAGATAAGGACCTTTATGAAGTGATTCAATTTGCAAATGTGAAATTTAATCCTGACTGGGGAAGAGCCATCCGTGAAGGGATTTTACAAGGACTGCCACTAGAGCGGATATTGGTTGCTCGTGAGGGTGAAGAAGTGGTTGGATTTTGTATGTTCGGTGGATATGAAGGTATTCCTGAGCGATTCGGCCCATTTGGAGTAGACCCTGTCCAACAAGGGAAAGGACTAGGGAAAATACTCTTAAATGAATGTTTATTTCTCATGCGTTCAGAAGGTCTTCACTGCGCTTGGTTCCTATGGACTGGCGAAAAGTCCTCTGCAGGGTATCTATACCATAAGACAGGGTTTGAAATTACCCGCAAATTTCATGTGATGAAAAGAACATACTCATAAGAGAAAATAGTATAGAGTAATCAATAGGGATGAACGATACGCTTTTATCTTATTAACATTCGAATTGCAAATCTGTTTTTTATAAAATCAAATAAATAGTGTATAGAAAGAGCTGGTTTTATGTCATTTACATCTGGTGGGCTGATGATGCTTACTCAAATGCTTCCAAAGCTCCCTCCATCTGAAAGCAAAATAGCTGAATATATCTTGCAAAACCCTCAAGAAGCCATTTCCCTTACAGCGATTGAATTAGGGAAGGAAAGTAATACAAGTAGTGCTGCAGTCATAAGGCTTTGTAAATCATTGCAATTAAAGGGCTTTCAGGATTTAAAGCTAAAAATCGCAGGTGATCTACAAAAAGCGGATGAACTAGGGTATAGGGATATTGAACCAAATGAATCCATTGTGTCTATTATCAAGAAGATGACAAATAATAGTATGCAAACAATCCGTGAAACAGTAGAGTTTTTAAATATAGATGAATTGTCTAAGGCAGCCGATGCGATCCAAAAGGCAAAATCCATTCACTTTTTCGGGATCGGCGCATCGAATATTATCGCACAGGATGCGCAACAAAAATTCTTAAGAATAAATAAATCAGCGAATGCCTTTTCCGATTCACATATGGCCGCGACAGTCATAGCAAATGCAAACGAAGATGTTGTAGTAATAGGCATTTCCTTTTCAGGTCAAACAGCCGAAGTTGCTAAGCTATTAGATCTTGCTAATTATAAAGGGGCAACAACGATTAGTTTGACTAAATACGGATCTTCACTAGTATCAGATAAAGCGGACATTCGATTATACACATCCGCAACAAGAGAGCCAGTGTTCCGAAGTGGTGCGACATCCTCAAGACTTGCTCAGCTCCATATGATCGATATTCTCTTCATGTGTGTAGCCTCTCAAGAATATGAAGAATCAGTGAAACACTTAGATGAAACAAGAGCAGCCATTGATTTTTTATGCGATAACATTAAATTGCGACAGAAGTAAATGATAGAGATGTAGTATTGTGGACATAGGAATGGGTCTCGTGTCTAGATGTTGGCATTTTGATTAATAATAAGAAAAATCAGCCTCAACCCTCTAGAAATATAAGGGGATTGGGGCTGATTTTAGCTTGCCTACTGTACTCAATCTAATTCTACGACAAATGAACAAGATCTCGCAGTTCATCAGTAGACAGCTCGGTTATCCAGCTGTCGCTTTGGATAATTTGGTCGTTTAAGGATTGCTTCTTCTCGAGCATGGCATCGATTTTTTCTTCGAGTGTGCCAGTACAGATGAATTTATGAACATGGACGAAGCGTTTTTGTCCAATTCTATAGGCACGGTCGGTTGCCTGGTTTTCAACAGCAGGGTTCCACCAGCGGTCATAATGGATGACATGGTTTGCCGCGGTTAAATTCAAGCCTGTTCCGCCTGCTTTCAAGGACAACAGGAATATAGGGAATTTCCGATCCTGAAACTCTTCGATCATTCGATCACGTTCCTGCTTTGGTACGCTCCCATTCAAAAATGGCACGTTCAGCCCAAATTTCGCCTTCATCATCGCACGAATAATATTGCCCATTTCAATATACTGGGTAAAAATTAAACAGCTTTCTTTCTGTTCAAGAATGGTTTCCACAAGCTCGCTTAGCTTCTCAAGCTTTGTAGAGCGCTCTAACGTATTCGAAGGCTTCTCTTCTTTTAAATAGAGTGCAGGATGGTTGCAAAGCTGCTTCAGCCGTCCTAGCATTTGCAATACTAAGCCTCTCCGTTCAAATGCAGAAAGCTTATCAATGTCAGCAAACGTATCTTGAAGCACCTGCTCATATAGTGTTGCTTGCTCAACCGTTAGTGGACAGTATTCCTTCTGTTCGAGTTTATCTGGCAAGTTAAGCGCAACCTCTTCATCCTGTTTTGTCCGCCGTAATAAAAATGGCCGAATGAAAGCTTGTAGCTGCTCGATTTTTTCCTTCTCATGATCTTTTTCAATCGGAATTACGAAACGCTTTTGGAATTGGCCCATACTACCCAGATAGCCATGATTCGTAAAATCAAAAATCGACCACAGCTCAGACAATCGGTTTTCCATTGGTGTCCCTGTTAACGCAATGTGATGCTTGCCTTTTAATTTTCGCACTGCCCTTGATTGCTTTGTTTGTGCATTTTTGATATTTTGCGCCTCGTCTATGCTAATCGAGCTCCATGTAATACTTTCGAATTCTTCTAAGTCTAAATGGCTCAGCCCGTACGAGGTGAGGACGACATCAGCTGCTGAAGCCTTCTCCACAAATGCCTCCCCTTTATGGCGAACACTTCCATAATGAAGATAAACATTCAATGACGGGGCGAATCGCTCCATCTCCTTTTGCCAATTCCCTAGCACGGAGGTCGGACAAATGATAAGAGCCGGCCCGCTGTCTTTCTCCTTATCTTTTACCGTTAAAAGATAAGTAAGAAGCTGAATGGTTTTCCCAAGCCCCATATCATCTGCCAAACAAGCTCCAAAGCCATACTGACGTAAAAAGAGCAGCCAGCTCATGCCTTGCTTCTGATAAGGACGAAGCTCCCCTTGAAAACTCGCGGGCGCTTCCTCCATTGGAATGTCTTTGAGATCGCGAAGTTGCTTCACCATCTGCTTCCACTGGCGGTTCAATTCAATTTGGATACGAGCAAATGCCTTCGGATTGTCTAATTCATCCTCCGACTCCTGTTCATCTGCAAGCAGCTCTTGTTCAATCAAATCACGAACATGAAGGCCTTCCTTCTCCGCCTTTTTCATTAAATCCTGAATTTGTCGGACGAACTGGGGGTCAAGCTTAATCCAGCGACCACGAATATAGACGAGCCGTCTTTTTTCCTCGACCATGCTGCGAAATTCCTCTTCCGATAAATCAACACCATTCATCGAAATGCGCCAGTCATAATCAAGCATGGCTTGAAGACCGACAAAGGAAGGTCGATGGCTTTGCGATTGCCCCTTTACTCGGGCTTTCACCTTCAGGCTTGCGTTTTTCATCGCTAGCCACCAGGACGGAAGAAGGATTTCAATGCCAAGCGAAAGTAAAGTTTCACTTGCCTCTGTTAGAAATGTCCATGCTTCATCCTCGGTTAGCTGATGGGCAATTCCTTTTTTACCAGCAAGCCATGGGAATACGTTTAGCCATCTTTCTATTTCTTTTTCAATCGCTTCTTCATGATTTTTCCATCCACGTGGATAATTTGGGTAATCATCTCGATCCACAAGCAAATCAGGCTGTTTTTTTCCACGGAGAAATATGCTTAAATCCCAAGTTCCATCGATATCAGCCGGTTCCTCTAGCTTCAGTCCAATGGTAAAAGGGAGGTTGTTTTCCTTAAGACCAATCCATTCCTGCCAACTTTCTTCATCAAAATAGGCAGCTAAATCTCGAGGAGAAAGCGCGTCATCACGCAGTTTGTTCAATTTAACTCCGAAAGCTTCTTTTTGCTTACTGTTTCGGTTTAAGTAATTATCTAGCGCATGATGAAATAATTCTTCGGTAAAAATTTTAACAGGCTTATCAGCAATTATTTGCTCCCAAAACGCTTGATTAAATTCAGATTGAACTCGTTCTGGCAGGGCCCAACGGAATTCGTCTTTTTCCCATGCTGCAAAATCTGGAATCCATTCTTTTTCCATAATTGCCTCATAAATAGGAAGGGAAGAGGCGAGGACAATCTGAGCCATTTCATCCCAGTCCCAATCAATTAATTGATTAAACTGCTCCTTAGCAAACAGCGTCACTAATTCCCAGCTATTAATCGTAATGTATTTTCCTTCCTCTGCCGGCTTCGCTTCAAACAGCGTTCCATAGAAGCTTTCCTCATGTAAATTAAAGAGCAGGCGGACCCAATCATCCGAATGAATGTAATGCCCTTCCATTGTTTGTGCAGATAGATCATAAAGGCCTGGGCCCGTTTGTTGAACATTGATCTTTAAACTTCTCGTTTTATGCATCGATTAGCTTACCCCTTTTGCATTCTTCGTGAAAAGCACGGAGTCGTTTCGTTTTTTCAAGCAATGTTTGTAAAAAATGCTCCCATTCATCTTGGCGTTTTAATTTTTTGTACAGGGTGCGGAGCTTTTTCAATTTCCGAACAGCTTGTCGGTAATTATCTCTGCCTTTTTTAGAAATACAATCTTGAACGGCATGATGGTAGAGCGGCAGGAGGATAGATGGCTCTTGCTTTTCTAGTTCTTTTAGTCGAGCGGTTGGCATCATGTCAAGGTTCATATTAATAAATGTGAACAGATCTAACCATTTATGATAGGCTTTTTTTTCAAAAAGCAGGTATTCATATTCGTTGAAGCTGAAGGGAAGTGTTTCGACGAGTACTTTTTCGTAAAGGTCGGTGCGTCCCGTTTCTTCACAATATGGTGCAATCGCTTTAATAGCTAGCTTCGAATAATTGTTTTTTTCGTAATAATTATGCGAAAGAAGTAGATAATCGCGTAAATGTTTAATGTATATATCCACGAAAGGAGCCATTCGCTGCCATTCCTTTTGCGCGGTAAATTGATTTAGCCAATAATAAATATATGGGGTCATCGATTTATCTGTTTTCGTTAAAATGGCTAGAGCCTCTTCGTCTTCCTTCGCAAGGATATGAAGGTGAGTAACGCCGACCACGATAGGAAGGTTCGCCTCTTTAAAGTCTCGAAGCTTCTTATTTTCTTCCCGATACCAATCCTTCTTTTTGAAAAAATTCGTCCAAAGTAGTCGGTATAATTGTGTCCGTTCAAATTCTAAGGGAAAGTCTATCGTTAGAAGCTTTGTTGAGTCCTTTTTTAGCCTAATAATAAATTCATCGAAAGCAAATGGGAGGGAATGTATGGACAGCCTCTCAATGATTTCAACAGTTTCATCCATTGTGTCATGAAAAAGATGAATATAGTAGCGATTAATCAACTCAGTAGGATGATCAAGCTTCCTACTAAGCTCCATCAACTTCTGAAAAGAAATAATTGAGCCAATCAGCTTGTAAAGAAGCTTCCATTCCTGTTCGAAAGGAGCGCTGGCTTTCCAACGTCTCTCATAAACATGGAAAAGCTCAGTGATGATATAAGGTTTAGGGTCGCCTTGACCTTCCATGATCGAATGGAAGCTTTCATTGAAAGTAGCGATCCATTTATCGTAATCGGGAGTTTGCCGACCTTGATGTGCTTTTAGGAGGTCTTTTGCTTTTTGGAGGCCTAATTGCTTCGCAGCTTTTTGCTCCTTTAAAGGCTGTCTCCATTCTTCTACCCATAATGTTACACTTTTAGCTTCAGAGAGAAGCTGAAAAAATACAGCTAATTCATGGCGGCAAAATCCTTCACCTGGGCATGAGCATTCACTAAAATGAATAAAATCTAAATTGAGAGTTACCTTCGCTGGCGTTACATCCTGCACAGTTGCCATAATTTTATCCGAATCAAAACGAAGCTGGTAAACAAGCCGCTGTCGAAATAGGAGTAGCCCTTTCTGCACGAGGCGCTCATCCTCTTCATGATATGGCCGCAATAGCCCCATCAAATCCTTCGCCGCAAACTGCAAAGGCTCAACAAACCGTTCCGGAATCATCCTCAAACCCCTCCTTTATCAAACAGTCAAATGGTGCCAGGCACCATCGGTGGACAAAATGCCGATCTGTCCACGAGCGGTGCCTGGCACCGGCCGTGGACACTTTATGTAGTTTTGTGCGCGAGTGGTGGACACTTATTACTTAAAATATACATAAGCTCGTTTCCACCCTAATTAGTACATTCCTTTATTATAACATTTGAGGGGGTTCGGTTGAAGGGGATATGATGTTTGAAACCTTCTTTGCATTTCACAGTGAAAATTTGAAGGCTAAATACAGCTCAGTGTGATTTCCCTTTATTATCCTATTTCAGAATAAGATTATTACATTATTTTCCGTAAAGTGGTAAGATAAAACTTATAATTAAAGCATTAAAGTGATGAATAGATAGAAACAGGTGAAAAAAATGGGCGCTACCGCAGCCGTCAAGCAGGAAGAACAAAAAAAATATACGCTTCGGGATCCAGGCTTTAAAAGAATCATGGTTGCTTTAACTTGCGCATCCATCTTAACCTTTGCAAACCTATACTTTGTCCAGCCGATCATGCCGCTGCTTGTACGGCCATACGAGATTACCTCTGCAC
>JAEWIG010000048.1 GCA_023387295.1 Bacillota bacterium
TAATGGATCAGTATTTAACAAATGGAACTTCCCGGGCTATTCCGATTTATGTTTTTATCAAAGAAAATGGGGAAGAACATGCGGTATGGGGGCCACGAGCTAAGGAAATTCAAGTGATGGTCGACGATGAAAGAAGCAAACTACCTTCTCAAGATGAACCAGATTTTAAAGAACAACAAATAGAAATGTATAAAAGGCTTATGTCATCATACCAAGAAGATTCAACGATTTGGCATGTTGTTGCAGAAAGTATAATTGAAACGCTAAATAAGCAATAAAAAAGAGCAGTACCGTTTGTCGGTGCTGCTCTTAAGTATTTACTCAGCTAAAGCTTTTGTTAGTCCAGGAACAATTTGCTTTTTACGAGATACGACTCCTTCTAAAAGAGCGCTATTGTTTTCTAATGTTACGTTGTATGCTTTCTCAACAGCTTTTGTCGCTTCACCGATAGCAATAACAACGGAATTGCTGTTTAGAATATCAGTTAGGACAAATAGGAATAAATCTAACTCTTTCTTTTTAACAACGTCAGAAAGAACGGCTTCAAGCTCAGCTTGACGGCTAAGCACGTCGTTTAAATCAATCGCATTTACTTGAGCAATTTCTGTTTTGTAGTTGCCCATTTGGAATTCCTTCGCATCAAGCGTAATTAATTCTTCAATTGTTTTATCACTTAAGTCTGCACCTGCTTTAAGCATGGCAAGGCCATATTCCTCGACATTTACTTCAGCAATGTCAGCAAGCTCGCGAGCCGCTTTCACATCTTCTTCTGTGCATGTTGGTGATTTGAATAATAAGGAATCGGAAATAATTGCAGAAAGCATTAATCCTGCTGTTCCTTTATCAATTTCCACACCATTTTCTTTATACATTTTTTTCAAAATCGTAGCTGTACAGCCGACAGGCTCAGCACGGTAGTAAAGTGGATCACTTGTTTCAAAATTAGCAATACGGTGATGGTCGATTACCTCAAGGATTCTCACATCGCGAATATCATCAGCACTTTGCTGGAATTCGTTATGGTCTACTAAAATCACTTCGCTTACTTCCTTCGAAACGGCTTCAACTAATCGTGGTGCAGAAGCTTTAAAATAATCTAAAGCATAGCTTGTCTCACCATTTACTTGTCCTAGGCGAATTGCTTCCGCATCTACACCTAGTTTTTTCTTTAATTCTGCATATGCAATCGCCGAACAGATTGAGTCTGTGTCAGGGTTTTTGTGTCCGAATACAAGTACTTTTGACATAATCCTTCTCCTTAATTCAATTAAATAATGATATATACAACCTGTTGTTATTTTACCATATATATATTCATGGAAAAAATCAAATTACGTTCTTATTTGGAGGAATTCGATCGTCTTTTAGTTTTTTATCATTGATTTTTGGTTCCTTATTTTGAATAAAATTAGAAATATTTGAGCGATGAAGAAAAAGTAAGAGTAATAGAAAAATAGAAAATATAAGTTCATGTTCTTGTCCAGGAGTAAAGAAAGAAAAAATTAATAATGAAATACCGACTGAAAGCGAGCCGTAGAAAACATATTTTGTTAGATAAACAACGAAAACAAAAGAAAAATAAGCAACAAAAAACATCCAAATATTAGAAACTAGTAAGACGCCTGCCGTTGTAGCAATTGCTTTTCCACCACGAAATCCTGCGAAAATGGGAAAACAGTGACCAATAACAGCGATAAGCCCCGTAAACAGAGGGTCAGCCTCCATATGAAGAAGAGTGGGAAGTGAAGCTGCTAGCACACCTTTACCAACATCGACAAGAAGAACAAAGATCGCTGCCTTTTTCCCAAGGACTCTGAGTGTATTCGTAGCCCCGGGATTATTGCTGCCATGCTCTCGTATATCAATCTTGTAAAGAAACTTTCCCACTATAAGAGCCGTAGGGAAGGAGCCTATTAAATAAGCAAGCAAATAAAATAATACGGTCATTTCATCATCATCCTTAATACAGATTAATGGATATCGAATAAACCTCCCTGAATTCGTCTATAATTATACTTATTCGTACGATGTCGCAAGAATGTATACTCATGTACCGACATTCTAACATAATCAAGTAAAAATTGGTTGAGCATTATGAATAGCTAGTAAACTTTCAAAATTCCCTATTTATTACTATAATGAAGATAACTAATGTTGAAAGTGAAGGGGTATATAAATGAAAACTGCTATTATTCTTGTAATTATTTTGACAGTTATATCAATTATTTTAACGCTCAAGCAAATTGGTAAAGGAGACCAAGATTATAGAAGTTCAGCTAGAAGAAATACGAAGAATCTTACACTAATCTATGCTATAGTAATTTTTTTATCATTAATTGCTTTAGCGATATACATATGGAAGCTGTAAATTGTTGATCAAATGAATCGTAAATTTATTTGCTTGGAAGTGTAAATTCCAGGCATTTTTTCTGATTCAAAATATTTTTTGTTTTTTGTGTAGGGGTAGGGTGTATTACCTTCGTCTATTAGTGTAGAAGCTCATCAGAAAGGGGGAGAGAGCGATTACCGACCATGATCTTATCCAAAAAGTGATAAATGGAAATGACCATGCATTTCGTATACTTATAGAAAAATACCATAATGATTTGTTCCGGACGATTTATGCGGTATTAAGAGATCAAAAGGAAGCGGAAGATGCTGCACAAGAAGTGTTTATAAAAATATATACCTCTCTTCCCAAGTATGAGAATCAAGGCTTTAAAACATGGATAACAAGAATTGCCGTAAATCATGCGATTGATATGAAGAGAAAAAAAGACCGAATGCAAGAAGATATGCTTGATTCTAATTCCTATGATTCTATCGGCTCAGACAAGGAAAGTGTAGAAACGGAAGTAATAAATAAAGAACGGCGGCTTCTTGTTCGAAAGAAACTTCATGAACTACCTGCAAATTATCGAAATGTTATTTATGATTTTTATATTGAAGAAAAAAGCTATCAGCAAATGGCTGAGGAACAAAATGTTCAAGTGAAAACAATTGAAACAAAGCTTTACCGCGCACGAAACTGGATGAAACAGCACTGGAAGGAGAGCGATTTTTCATGAAACATTATTCTTATGAAGAGTGGATGACATATGTGAAAAATGAGGTAGATAAGGCTGAACGTGAGTCGTTTGAAGACCATCTCTATAGCTGTGACCAATGCTTAGATTGTTATCTCCAGGCGGTAGCGGAGGTTGAAAACGAATTACCAGTTATCGAAAATGAAGCAGATTTTACAAATGTTGTAATGGCGCAAATAGCTGAAAGCAAGCAGCCAAAAATACCAACTATTAAAGAAAAACGGAAGACTCCGTTTTATCAGACGGCAATCTTCCATTACTCCATCGCAGCAGCGATGACCATTCTACTGATGACAACTGGGGTATTCCAGTCGATTACAAAATACACGGAAAGCGTCCAAACACCAAACTTCCATGAAAAAGAGACATCAGTAACGGAAGGGATTGTTGACAAAACATTTGCTTGGATGGATTCACTAGAGAAGAAAAGCAAGGAGGCAGATAAAGAATGAAAAATCCAATTATTGCGTTTCTACTGGGATTTTTCCCAGGAGGCGGCTTACTTTACTTAGGAAGAACATTACGTGGATTGGGCTATATAATCGGAGAATTTTTTCTCATTGCGATTGCGATTATGTGCGTAGCAACCTATAATGAAGAATTTGCATTAATCATTGTCTTTTTAGGGGTTATTTTGTACATTATAAACCTCATTGATACAGCGATTACGGCAACAAAGGGTTCTCACCCAAAACAAAAGTTGCAGGAAGGAACATCGGATATTGCAGAGGCAGTTGAAACGTACAACGAGAGATACCGCACCATTATTCTTTCGTTCATCCCTGGAGTCGGTCACTTTCACCTTGGTTTGATGAATCGTGGGATTACGATTTTAGCGGCATTTCTGGGATTAGCGGTGATGATCTTTTTCGTGGCGATGTTAACAGGGGCTGAGTTTTTAATATTTTGGGCAATCCTACCAATTATTTGGGTCTACGGCTTTTTTGATGCCATACAGCAATTAAATCGAAAGCAGCGTGGTGAGGAGCTTGTGGACCGGACGATTTTAGATGATTTTGAATCTCGGCGAGAAGACGGAAAGAAGAGCAAAGCGATTGCAACCTTTCTATCTATTTTCCCTGGAGCTGGACATTTGTATCTTGGAATGCAGCGTCGCGGAATCCAATTAATGGCGGCATTTCTATTCACTATCTATATCCTTGATGTGTTGCGATTGGGCATTTTCTTATTCTTAGTTCCAATCATTTGGTTTTACAGCTTTTTTGATGCTCTGCAGAGATCGGCGAAGTATGGGAAAGAGGAACTTGATGATACGCCGATTATTGCCTATTTAATTAATCATCAAAAATGGCTTGGCATTGGTCTATTAGTAATGGGTCTTTATTATATGACGACGAATATTTTGCTCCCGATCATATCTCCGATGCTTGTAGATTTAATAAATATTGATATTAGATATTGGTTTGAGCACTATTTCCAAACAGGCGTTGTATGTGTGTTGCTCATTGGTGGAGGCTTGAAGCTGTTACTTGGTAAAAAAGAAAGAAAAGTGGAATTGCCTGAGGAATAAACTTGATTCATTCATAATAAGGTTGCTCGTAGCACGAATTATTGGTGCAAATTGATATGGATTTGCATGATAATCGTAAAATGTGCAAGGCTTAGCTGGGATATGCGCGATTTCATGGAAATATGCACGGTCTTACTGGGATATGCGCGATTTCGTGGAAAAATGCACGATTTTACTGAGATATGCTCGATTTCATAAATATATGCACGATTTAACACGTATATGCACGATAAACGAAATAGGTGATATCACAACGTTGACATCACCTATTATCTTCATAAAACTTATTTTAACCAGAAAGGTGGTTTTTATATGAGAACGTGGCGAGTTGGAACTTTTTCCATGGGGGCCGCACTCCTTTTCCTCGGTATCATCCTTTTGTTATCAAAAATATTCGGCTTCAGCCTCATCTCGGTTATGATGTCCTGGTGGCCAGTTATTCTCATTATTCTCGGACTAGAAATATTAGTTTTCTTATTCCTTTCACGCCAGGAAAAGCCGTTTTTAAAATATGATTTTCTAAGCATTTTCTTCGTTGGGATAATTGGAACAGTCGGCATAGGTTTTGCTATTGTCAGTTCGACGGGGATTTTAGAAAAAATAAATGATGTTGTCCAAACGGAAGAACGGACATTGGATCTTCCAGAAGTTGAATATAGTTTGAAAAATGGAATTGAAAGGATTGTAGTGGATACAGGAAATTATCCACTTACAATCGAGGGAACAACAGGGGATGAGGTTGCGTTGTTTGGAACTTATCGTGCTCATGCAAGCAAAAAAGCGGAATTGGTTTCGAGTAAGGATGACTATGTGTCCATTCGTGAAAAAGGAGATACTGTTTATGTAACGGTGAAAGGATTACCGAGGGGAATCTTTGGACCATTTGATCAAAACGTAAGTCTTTCGGCAACTCTCCTTATTCCTAATGATGTGAAGTTAGAGGTAGAAGGGAATGATAATGATATTTCTCTTAAACCACGAAACTTAACGAATAATTGGACAATCGATCGCGCCTCCAACCTTGATGTTCAAATTGAAAACAATAGTGATATTAAAGTAACAGCAAAAGGGTTGCAACACATTGAAGGTGATCGTAAAATGTGGGATGTTAGTGGAGGACAAGGAGAGAAAGCAGTAGAGGAGACGACTACGGAAGAAGTCTACGCCTCAGACGATAGGATTGAACAGGCAACTTTCCAAATAGGGCAAGGTAGCCACCAATTGCAAATTACGAATAGTTATCGGGCCAATGTAAGTGTAGTGAATTAAAGAAATAAAGAAGTATTTTGAATAAATTTAAAAGGCTTTAATGATTACGAGGCTTCCGTATGAGGGGCCTTCTTTTAATTGGAAAAATAAAGAAGGTTAAAGTAGAATTAATTTTAACTACAAAAATTGATTCCTTACATGCTTTTCGTTATGATGTTAAAAGATGGAACAAGGGAAAAATTAAGTTTACAAATAGGATGATGGGAATGAAAAGAGCAAGAATTATTTATAATCCAACTTCTGGCCGAGAAATTTTCAAGAAACATATTGCAGAGGTTTTGCAAAAACTTGAAACAGCTGGCTACGAAACATCTTGCCATGCAACAACCGGTGAGGGAGATGCAACGTCGGCTGCACGAGTTGCGGTAGAACGTCGCTATGACTTAGTTGTGGCAGCAGGGGGAGACGGAACGATTAATGAGGTCGTAAATGGGTTAGCAGAGCAGGAATATCGTCCAAAGCTTGGCATAATTCCTACTGGAACAACGAATGACTTTGCAAGAGCGCTGCAAATTCCGCGTGAAGTTGAAGCAGCTGTTGATATTATTGTTAAAGGGGATACAATCCCTGTTGATATTGGACGTATTAATGAAAAATATTTTATTAATATTGCAGGTGGGGGAAGAATAACCGAATTAACCTATGAGGTCCCAAGCAAGCTAAAAACGGTTCTTGGTCAATTGGCCTATTATTTAAAAGGCATCGAAATGCTGCCATCTATTCGTTCAACGGAGCTTCGTGTTGAATATGATGGAAAGCTTTTCGAAGGGGAAGCGATGCTGTTTCTCATTAGCCTGACAAACTCTGTCGGTGGGTTCGAAAAACTAGCTCCCGATTCTTCGATAAATGACGGACTGTTTTCATTGCTAATATTGAAAAAAACAAATTTAGCAGATTTTATCCGAATCGCAACCATGGCAATCCGTGGCGAGCATGTCAATGATCCGAGTGTTATCTATACGCAAGCGAACCGAATTAAGGTTCAATCGAGTGAAAAGGTACAGCTTAATCTTGATGGTGAATTCGGAGGCTTCTTGCCGGCTGAATTCGTGAATCTTTACCGTCACCTTGAAGTCTTCGTACCAATCGACCAAATCCGTGAGCAGGACTTACCGAAGGATTGGATAAGTGGAAATAAATAAGAAGAAACTCGTTCCGAGAAGGAGCGGGTTTTTTATTTCAAAATAAATTAGTCTACAAAAAATTAGGTGATTTCGTATTTAGCCGCATTATATGCTACAATTTTGCTTGATAAATAAAATGACGGGGAAGTAAATAATGATGAGAACATTACCAGTACAAAAAAATGATTATATAGATGTAGAATTTGAAGATTTAACCCATGATGGGGCTGGAGTCGCAAAGGTTGATGGTTATCCTTTATTTGTACCGAACGGACTTCCAGGTGAAAAAGCAAAAATCAAAGTCATTAAAGCAAATAAAGGCTATGGCTTTGGGAAACTTGTTGAGATTTATGAAGAAAGTCCATACCGAGTTGAGCCTTCATGTTCAATATATAAGGAATGCGGTGGCTGTCAGCTTCAGCATTTAAGCTATGAAGGTCAGCTGAAGGCAAAGGAGAAGCAGGTTCGAGATGTATTAGAGCGGATTGGTAAGCTTGAAAATGTGAAGGTGCATCCTGTTCTTGGTATGGAAAATCCATGGCGCTACCGTAATAAAGCTCAAGTACCAGTCGGAGAGCAAGAAGGTGGACTTATTGGTGGATTCTATCAACAACGTTCCCATCAAATTATTAACATGAAGGAATGTATCATTCAGCAGGAAAAAAATGATGAGGTTGTTCAAGCAGTAGTTGATATATGCAGTCGTTATGGTGTTCGGGCTTATGATGAGGGGAGACATAAAGGTGACCTTCGCCATGTTATGGCACGCTACGGACTTGTGACGGGTGAAGTGATGGTTGTCCTCATTACAAGAACGAATGATTTACCTCATAAAGATAAGATCATTGAAGATATTGTTTCACGAATTCCTGGGGTAAAATCGATTATTCAAAATGTGAATTCGAAGAAGACAAATGTCATTTTCGGTGACAAGACAAATGTTTTATGGGGAGAAGAAGTCATCTATGATTACATTGGCGACATTAAGTTTGCGATCTCAGCTCGTTCCTTCTATCAAGTAAACCCAGAACAAACGAAGGTTCTTTATAATAAAGCTTTGGAATATGCTAATTTGAGCGGAATTGAAAATGTTATAGATGCTTATTGCGGCATCGGGACCATTTCGTTATTCCTCGCTCAAAAAGCGAAAAAAGTATTCGGCGTTGAAATTGTTCCAGAAGCGATTGAAGATGCAAAACGAAATGCAGAACTAAACGGGATTTTAAATGCAGAGTTTGCCGTTGGCGGAGCTGAAGTAGTCATTCCGAAATGGTATGAGGAAGGCAATGTTGCTGATGTCTTAGTCGTTGATCCACCGCGAAAAGGCTGTGACGAAGCACTTTTACAAACCATCATTGCGATGAAACCGAAAAAAGTCGTTTACGTCAGCTGTAATCCTGGAACATTAGCAAGGGATTTACGGATTTTAGAAGACGGAGGCTATAAGACAGCGGAAGTACAGCCGGTGGATATGTTTCCGCAGACGACACATTGCGAAGCGGTCGCATGGTTGGAGTTAGTGTAGAAAAAGTAAGAGCGAATCTAAATAAAGGGATTCGCTCTTTTTGGTTAAAATTTATAAAGAATTCCAAGAGCGAATTTCATTAAAGGAAAGGTCCAAAAAACCCTGTCTTTAAATGTGAATAAAATTGGAGGAAATATACAAGACCAGTAAAAATTAATTCAACATTTGAAAATTCATGTTAAAATTTTACAACAAATGAACGGATTGCTATATTAAGTGTTAATACCAAAAAATATTTGGTAAATAAAGAATCGGGAAAAGGGGTTTGAAAATGGATGTAAGATACCCAATTGGAGAATTACAAGTTCCTGAAAAAGTAACATTTGAAAATGTTCAAGAATGGTTAAAGCAAATCGAAACATACACAATTCGACTAAGAGAAACTGTTGATTCTTTAAGTGATGAGGATTTAAATAAAACTTATCGTAAAGGTGCATGGACAGTTCGTCAACTTGTACATCACATTGCAGATTCTCAGTTGAATATGTATCAACGCTTGAAGCTGGCTTTAACTGATGACAATCCAACTGTCCCAGCTTTTGATGAAGAAAAGTGGGCAGTTCAACCGGATACAGAGCTTCCTGTAGAAAGTTCAATTAAAATGTTAGAAGGCATAAATGAGCGTATTGTATCTTTAGGACACAATTTAACTGAAGAGCAATTAGATCGAGCGTTTACTCACCAAATAAACGGAAAAATAATAGTTACAACAAAAGTTGCAAAATTAGCTTGGCACGAAGAACATCACTTAGCTCATATAAAATTTGCATTGTCACAATGATTAAACTTTAATATATAAAACTAGCATTGATAGAGTTGAAATAGCTTAGAGGCAATAGGTTTAGTGGATTTTAGTAACATATTGAAGTGTGTTTTATTATCCCTCGGACGAATGGTTCGGGGGATTTTTTGAATAGTCTTATGTTATTAGTTAAAAATTGAATTTCGTATTTGTGGATTTTGACCTTTAAATGTATAGCTGATGGTGAGGTAAGGCTACTAAATAATGAAAAAGCAGGGGATACAATCACCCTGCCCTAATAAAATATTAAACTTCTTCTTCACTATAATAATCGTATAATTGGCTGTTCATGCGTTCCAATCGAATGATTTGTGAATGCGGAAATCCATCCGTTTTTGTTTTTTGAGAACACATCCAGCATGAACAATGTACTTTCCCTTTTGCGAAATATCCAGTAAAGCGAGAGTGCCATCCAATCTGTTTCGCAATTTTTGTTTTACGTTGAATGACTCTTTTTCGATGATGTCGATAATAAGTTCGACTTCGATTTTTATTATGTGGTTTCATTACCATCAACTCCTTGGGTTAAGGCTCAGCCTGTAAAAGTATCCCAAAGAATAAATTAGACCCTTACAGGCAGAGTATGATGGCAACAAATGTGGTGAAAAGGTCCAGGTTACTCACCTCTGGTAGGAGTTTTTACTTTCATTATACAGCAAATAGATTATTTGAATATCTTATCAATTCGTTCTAGGTAATAGTCTAAAATTCAATCATTTAGTTCCTTATAAAGGATAGATTTTTTTGAAGATAACATAACTCGATATGATGAATTTTACCAAAAATCGTAAATGCGAATAGTACATTTACGATTTTTGAATAGATTTATTTTTAGTTTTCGGATAGCCGATGAGGATGGCAATGACTCCGCAGACACCCACTAAAATCGAGTAATACGAATATTGCATGATTAAAATAGGGGAAATGCCAGCGATACTGGCAGCTGCTAAAAATTGTGCACCGTACGGAATGATACCTTGAACGACACATGAAAAAATGTCGATGATGCTTGCTGATTTACGCGGCTCAATATCATATTGAACGGCTATTTTTTTTGCTAATGGCCCAGCAATCATAATTGCAATCGTATTATTGGCAGTTGAAAGGTCGGTTAAACCAACTAAACCTGCCATTGCAAATTGGGCATCCTTTTGCGATTTAATTTTACGCGTTGCGATATATACGATAAAATCAATGCCGCCATTATGCTTAATGACCTCGACCATACCAGCAATTAACATCGCTAAAAACGCTATTTCAAACATATTGCTCATACCGTCACCTATTGCGTTAATAAATGTCATCAGCTCATAACTACCATCAATTAAGCCAATAGTTCCAGCGAGGATGATCCCACTTGCTAATACTGTAAAAACATTTACTCCGATCAAGGCAAAAACAATGACGAATAAATAAGGAATCAATTTGTACCAATCAAAGCTAGCATGTGTCACTTGAGCTGTGGAGTTCAGCGTCAAAAAGGCTAAAATAACACATGTGAAAATGGCTGCTGGTAACACGATGAAAAAGTTAACTTTAAATTTGTCTTTCATTTCTGCGCCTTGTGAGCGGACCGATGCTATCGTTGTATCCGAAATAAAAGATAAATTATCGCCAAACATAGCCCCACCAATAACAGTTGCCATTAATAGCGGTATTGAAAGTCCTGTTTGCTCCCCAATCGCTAAACCTATTGGGGCGAGGGCAACAATCGTTCCAACTGAAGTGCCCATAGCTAAAGATATAAAACAGGCAATTATGAATAAGCCAATAACTAATAAGTTTTGTGGCAAAATGGAGAGTGCAAAGTTTACCGTTGCTTCAATAGCGCCCATTCCTTTAGCGGTTTCCGAAAATGCACCGGCAAGTAAGAAAATGATCACCATTAACATGACGCTCGAATTCCCGGCGCCAGTTGTAAAGATTTCAATTTTTTTTGTGATTGTTTCTTTGCGGTTCATGAAAAGGGCAACAGTGCTTGCAATCGAAATGGCAACCATTACAGGAAATGCATAAAAATTATTTAATACAATTCCTGAGCCAATAAACAAAATTAAAAATACACCGAATGGAACTAATGCCCACGGATTTCCTTTTTGCATTTCTTCCTCCTTTATCAGTTAACATACAAATAAGGCCTCTTCTAAAATTAATAAGAAGAGGCACCACA
>JAEWIG010000074.1 GCA_023387295.1 Bacillota bacterium
ATCTAGAATACTTGAAGATGAGAAGCCTACTCATATGCTTGTTGCTTTTGATGCGGGAAAAACAACATTTCGTCATAAAACTTTTAGCGAATATAAAGGTGGTAGACAAAAGACGCCACCTGAACTGTCTGAACAATTCCCATTCATTCGTGAATTATTAGATGCTTATGGGATATCACGCTACGAGCTTGAAAACTATGAAGCGGATGACATTATCGGAACACTATCTCTGCAAGCAGAAAATAATGGCTTCGAAGTAAAGGTTATCTCAGGAGATAAGGATTTAACACAATTAAGTTCTGATAAAACAACAGTGGCCATTACACGAAAAGGGATAACAGATATTGAAGAATATACGCCTGCCTATATTGAGGAGAAGTACGGTATTACGGCAGACAGAATTATTGATATGAAGGGTTTAATGGGTGATAGCTCAGATAATATCCCGGGGGTTCCAGGAGTTGGAGAGAAAACAGCTCTTAAATTGCTAAAGGAATTCGGTACGTTAGAGACTATTCTTGAATCAACAGATAAGGTTAGCGGGAAAAAACTGCAGGAAAAGCTTGTTGAATTTAAGGAGCAAGCGTTGATGAGTAAGGAGCTTGCTACTATTACGAGAGAAGCTCCAGTAGAAATGAAACTAGATGAAATTGAATATGAAGGCTTTGAAAGGGATAAGGTTATTAGTATTTATAAAGAGTTAGGATTTAATTCTTTATTGGAAAAGCTTGATACAGGCAGTGATACACCTGTAATTGAGGAATTAGAAGAAATTGAGTTTACGATTGTGGAAGAAGTAACGGAAGACATGTTTACGAATGAAAATGCCCTGTATGTCGAACTACTAGATGATAACTACCACTATGCAGACATCATCGGATTCTCCGTTGCCAATGAAAAAGGAGCTTTCTTTATTTCAACAGAGAAAGCATTAGAATCAAGTGTATTTAAACAATGGGCAGAGGATGAAAGCAAGCGTAAGATCGTTTATGATGCGAAAAGATCAGAAGTGTCATTGCGCCATCATGGCATTCATTTAGCTGGAATATCGTTTGATTTACTCCTTGCATCCTATTTGGTTAATCCATCAGAAAAAATTGAAGATATAACATCTGTTGCGAAAACGCACGGCTATTCGTCTATTCAATCAGATGAAAGCTTCTATGGGAAGGGCGCAAAAAGAAGAGTCCCAGAAGAAAAGGAGCTTGCGGAGCATTTGTCTAGAAAAGCCAATGTCCTTCTGTCTTTACAAAAAAAGCTCGATAAAGAGCTGAATGAAAATCAACAAGCTGAATTGTTTTATGACTTGGAATTGCCGCTTTCGCTTATTTTAGCTGATATGGAATCAACAGGGGTCAAGATGGATCTTACACGCTTAAGAACGATGGGCGATGAAATTCAAGAAAAATTAGCTGCTATTGAAACTAGGATTTATGAATTAGCGGGTGAGACATTTAATATTAATTCACCGAAACAGCTTGGGGTTATTTTATTTGAAAAATTGGGGCTAACTGCGGTTAAAAAAACGAAGACGGGCTACTCGACTTCAGCAGATGTCCTTGAAAAGTTAGAGCAAGACCACGAGATTATTCGGGAAATCCTAAACTATCGACAGCTTGGCAAGCTTCAATCTACTTATATTGAAGGACTACTTAAAGTCGTTAACAAAGAGACAGAAAAAGTCCATACGATCTTTAATCAGGCGTTAACACAAACAGGACGTTTAAGTTCGACGGATCCGAACTTGCAAAACATTCCAATCCGTTTAGAGGAAGGAAGAAAAATTAGACAAGCATTTATTCCTTCTGAAAAAGATTGGGTTATTTTTGCCGCTGACTATTCGCAAATTGAGCTAAGAGTGCTTGCGCATATTGCAGAGGACGAAAAGCTTATTAGTGCTTTTAAGGACGACATGGATATTCATACCAAGACAGCAATGGAAGTATTCCATGTAGCTGCTGATGATGTAACGTCCGATATGCGTCGTCAAGCAAAAGCTGTTAACTTTGGAATTGTGTATGGAATTAGTGATTATGGATTATCACAAAACTTAGCGATAACAAGAAAAGATGCAGGTAAGTTCATTGATCGCTACTTAGAAAGTTATCCAGGTGTTAAGCAATATATGGACGATATCGTGAAGGATGCAAAGCAAAAAGGCTATGTTTCTACCTTGCTTCACCGCCGAAGATATCTTCCTGAGATTACAAGTCGTAACTTCAATCTTCGGAGCTTTGCTGAACGAACAGCTATGAATACGCCAATTCAAGGAAGTGCAGCTGACATCATTAAGAAGGCAATGATTGATATGGCTCTAAGGCTCAAAAAAGAAAAGCTCCAGACTCGCCTTTTGCTTCAAGTGCATGATGAATTAATTTTTGAAGCTCCTAAGGATGAAATTGAAATTTTGGAAAAAATCGTTCCAGAAGTAATGGAAAATGCTGTTGAATTAAAGGTTCCATTAAAAGTTGATTATTCCTACGGTCCAACTTGGTTTGATGCAAAGTAAAGATTTCAATTGTAAAAAAACAAGGATTTTTTTGCATATATTATTGTACGAACTTTATCTAATTCACTGAGTTGATTGGAGCGGAAGGCACTTGACTCCTCGAAAATGCATACGCATTTTCTTCGTGCGGTGTCAATTCACGGGAGCTTATTCAATATCCTGCGGGAATGGAGGGAAGCATGAGACCCCACAGGCGAAAGCCGAGGAGGCTCATGTCACTCCCCGCCCGCGGAAAGCAAGTGACCGCAGCGGAAATCAACGGGCAACATTTGAAGACAAAAAAATTAATGAGGGAATGTATATGCCAGAATTACCAGAGGTAGAAACGATCCGCAAAACATTGCAGGAATTAGTTAACAATAAAACAATTGCTGCAGTATCTGTTTTTTGGCCAAAGATTATTAAACATCCTGAAGAGCATAAGCAATTTATGGATGCATTAGTTGGACAGAAAATTGAAGATGTCGGAAGACGAGGGAAATTTCTTATTATTTATACAGATGATTTTGCTCTTGTTTCACATCTACGAATGGAAGGAAAATATGGTCTCTTTCAAAAGGATGAGCCTATAGACAAACACACTCATGTAATCTTTCATTTTACAGATGGGACAGAGCTTCGCTATAAGGATGTTCGAAAGTTTGGCACAATGCATCTTTACTTAAAGGGACAGGAGTTCGACACCCTGCCACTTTCACAGCTAGGTCCAGAACCGATGTCAGATGAATTTACGATTGAAGTATTAGCGAAAAGACTTTCTAAAACAAAAAGAAATATAAAGGCGGCTCTTCTTGACCAAAAAAATGTCGTCGGTCTTGGAAACATCTATGTTGATGAAGCGTTATTTCGCTCGAAAATCCATCCCGAGCGTCAAGCAGATTCGCTAACAGAGGAAGAATTAACAACCTTGCATAAAGAAATAATTGCCACACTTTCTGAAGCGATAGAAAAAGGCGGAAGCACCATTCGATCATATGTAAATTCACAAGGTCAGATTGGGATGTTCCAGCTTGAACTTTTTGTTTATGGAAGAAAAGGCGAAGAATGTAAGGTTTGTGGAAGTTCTTTGGAAAGAATTGTCTCAGGTGGACGTGGAACTGTTTTTTGTCCAACCTGTCAAAAAAATTAATCATTTATACACGGATCGTACACGCATATTAGATGCGATGTTAAAGAGATTTTGATAATAACAACGGATAGGCTCCTTCCATATACTATCTTAGCGATTGACAGGGAGGAGTACTATTCAATGATGCATCTGATTTCTCTTCTTATACTAGCATTTGCTGTAAGTCTTGATAGCTTTAGTGTTGGCTTGACATATGGGTTAAGAAAAATGCGCATTCCATTTAAATCGATATTAGTAATCGCAAGCTGTTCAGCATTAGCATTAATGGCAGCAATGGGGATCGGTCGTGTTTCTTTACAATTTTTATCTCCACGATTAGCTGAAAGTTTAGGAGGAATCATTCTCATTATTCTCGGAGGATGGGTACTATATCAGTTTTTTCGACCTGAAAAGACGAAGGACGTTCTTCCACATGAGAAAACAATTATTAACTTTGAGATAAAATCACTTGGCCTCGTTATTCATATTTTACAAAAACCAATGACAGCTGATTTTGACAAATCTGGATCAATTACTGGAATCGAAGCTTTAATCCTCGGTCTTGCCTTATCCCTTGATGCTTTTGGAGCAGGTGTCGGGGCTGCTATGCTTGGTTATTCACCCTATATATTAGCCATCGCTGTGGCAGGGATGAGTTCATTGTTTTTATGTATGGGACTTAAGGTAGGTACGATTTTTTCTAATAGCGGTTGGATTCATAAATTCACCTTTATTCCAGGTATAATTTTGATTGTAATTGGTATTTGGAAAATTTAATTGTAATGTGAAAGGAAAAGACAAATGTCACTTGTTATAGGGTTAACAGGAGGAATCGCGAGCGGGAAAAGTACCGTTTCTTCCATCCTAAAGGAAAAAGGAATAATGGTTATTGATGCAGATATTGAGGCGCGATTAGCTGTTGAAAAAGGTGAAGAAGCTTATACAGAAATCATTGCCTTTTTCGGAGAAGAAATCCTACAGGAAGATGGTTCA
>JAEWIG010000104.1 GCA_023387295.1 Bacillota bacterium
CTTGAATACTCAAATACCTGAATACGATAAAAATTTTGAAATGAATTATATAGTTGTAGGGGTTAAGTATGCAGATTCCATACCTGATATCATACCAGATTATTGGGGAATTATAATTGCTGAAAAAACTAAAATAAGTGCAATTCGCTTATCCTTTTTAAGAAGGGCAAAGTTAAATCCAAATCTCTCTTTCAATTATTTCTTATCCTTACTTTCTTCAGATGATGTA
Organism: Bacillota bacterium; assembly: GCA_023387295.1. Taxonomy (GTDB): domain Bacteria; phylum Bacillota; class Bacilli; order Bacillales; family Cytobacillaceae; genus Cytobacillus. The sequence goes on from JAEWIG010000104.1 coordinate 230, forward strand.
AAAAAAATAGCCTCTAAGGAAGAATATCTAGGAAAAAGGCTAACTAAGGGCCAAATTAAATCTTTATTTAAACAGGATGTTATAAAAAAATTGGATGAAAGCTTGCCTAAACATTCCAAATCTAATCTTAAAAATCAAGTTCGACTTGTACTTAAGGATGTATAAAACGCAGGTGACAGTGAATCACCTGCGTTTATACTAAATTTCATCTAAACAAACTACAATATGTCTATTGATACCAATAGAGGTCCAAACAGATGGATTACCTTTATTCATACTATCATTAATTACAGATTGTATGTATTCATCCCCCCAACAATATTCTTCGTCAAAACCATCTGAGTTGGCAATTTCTTGACACACAGAAACAAAATCATAGTTGCCCCGACGCAAACCATTTCTTACAAACCAGTACTGCTCCTCTAACGTATATTTGATTTGAACAATTGCCCTTCCACCAGTAGATATAATAGGACTAACAGAGGTGTAGTCACCAAAATATAAGATTGAATCGTTAGGAACATGATTTTTTAGTTCATGAAATAGGTCTTTTTCAATACGTGGAATATGATAGTTTTCCTCTGATGAGACAGGTATAGATTGTGGAACGGCTCCACTCATAATGATAATATTATGTCCCCTCAGTGAGCCTAGCAAAGGAATGAATCTTGAAATTAATTCAGTGCTTACACTTTCAATATATTCTAAATCTATCATTACTGTATGTGGCAAAGTACTCTGATTACTATTTAACCATTGGATGAAGAAAGGATTTACTACGGACCTACTTATCCTTACATAACTTTTGTGATCTCTATCATTACTATTTAATAAGAATTCAATTGGATATAAAATATCAAAATTTGAATTATTATCATTTTCAAGAAGTTCTTCTAATGTGTAAATATCATCAGAATCAAGATCTCGAACGTCTAGTAAAACAAAGCCAGTGTAACTTCCTCTAATATCATTTAAAGATTCTTGAGCAGCATCTTTAATTATAATGCTTGGAACGAACTGAGAAATGTCACTCTTAAATTCAACAAGTTTTTTTAAGGCTCTAAGTTCTCCTTGTTTTTGACGGAGAGTAGCATAATACACTTTCATCACCTCTTCTAAATATTTTTTGCAGGCTTAATTTACATACAAATTTTGATTTACCCAATTACAGTTAGTTGCCTCCATCTTTCTATTAAAATAGCATTAACTTTATTATAGCAATATTTGTAAATAATTAAGCCTGATAATTGTGAATAATTCGGTAAAAATGTAGCGCATATAGAGTGAGTGTATACACTAAGAATTTTTTGGAGTGACAACATGGGGACAAAGAACATTGGGATAGAGACCTGTCCCTGTGTCTCGGAAGCTTCTTGATGATCTTGTTCATTCTTTAGTTCCTCTGGGTGGAAGAACAAATGAATAATAGTTTTAGACATTTCAGCATCTTCACAGTGGCAAGACATTGTTTATACTAATCTGTACTAGAGTTTTTCTTGTTTTCCACAGAGGGGTTCCTCCTTTTTCACACCAATGTAACTCACTGGCAAACAAGACCTACAGCAAGTGAAGTGGAACTTGAGTTGCTAAACACTATTGATTACTTTTGTAGAGTCAAATTCTTCTCTAATTCCTTGATCTTCTCAACATCTTTCCTGTATGCAATCAATCCCATCTCAAGCATATTCAATTGATCAAAAAATGGATTCATATGCTCATTCCAAAATCTCAAAACTGTATATGACCATACGGACAACAGTAATGGCAATGAAATACAGGCTTATCCCTATACGTTCCAATATGTGGATTATGAATCTTCCTTATTTTAAATCGAATATCACAATCATTATGCTTACAGGAAGTCAATCGTATTGGCATTCATTTATCTCCTATTTCAACAAAATAAAAAAGCATCTGAAAAACTACTCAGATAGCTTTACATCGTTCAATATTTTAGGTATTCCAGATACTAATTCCTTCCTATCGTAAGGTAGAGCTAATTCTTTACTCAATTGATTATATTCTCTGACTAGCTGAGTAACAAATGGCATAGCTTTTTTCGGTTGCTTCTAAATTCAGTGGAATATTTCATCCACTCTTCAATTAAGGCATAACTCGCATATCCAGTTTTTTCAACAATAAACTTGTCCATATACTCATTGTTTAACCAGCTAGAATCACTTAATCCTCCTAACATTATTTTACCTCTTTTAACAATCTCTGGTTTTATTAAGTAAATTCGAGCTATCACAAGTCCATAAAGCGGTGCGTAAAAAGTCTTTAATTGCTCCCTTTTCCTGTTACACTTTTCTTTTATGGGGGTATAGATAAAATGATTAAAGACTGTAATGAATATTGCAACAGAAGCAGAGATTATTACACTTAATATTCTAATATCCATTAATATCACCTCTAGTAATTATTTAACACTAAATGGAAATATTAAGCAATAACAATAGAGTCATATTGGGGATAAATTGGTGAACACAGCTTTTACCATGGTTATACGATTTGATGCCTTTTTATTAAGGAACAATAAATATAACTATTTTTAAAAAAATGTTGTTGTATGTTAAAATTTTATTATTAGTTGTAGAAGGAGATCAGAATGGCTAAATATGAAGAGTTAACAAAAGAAGAATTGATTGCATTAATACGTAGGAGAGATGCTATAAGGCCTTTAGGCCTTGTTTGGGAACGTAATGAACTAGAACATGATAAGGCATTAAATGATGACTTTGTAGTTTTTAAAAATGAACCGGATTTATCTTTTGGAGAAGAACCTTGGGATAACTTAATTATAGAAGGAGAAAATTTTGATGCATTACGTTATCTTCGAATGACCCACAAGGGTAGGATTAAAGTTATTTTTATTGACCCTCCTTATAATACTGGAAATAAGGACTTTATCTATAATGATGAATATTTGGATAAAGAGGACGATTATAGGCATTCTAAATGGATCGAATTTATGTATAGAAGGTTACTTATTGCTAAAGATTTACTGACTGAAGATGGTGTAATCTTTATAAATATTGGAGAAGAAGAATTAGCACATCTTTCCTTGCTAATGGAAAAAATATTTCCAGGTAAGAAGGTAGGAACGTTCGTTTGGAAAAAGCGAGTTGGTGCAAGTGATGAAGCTGGTTACAACATAAGCATGGACCATGATTATATTGTCTGTTATGCAAATAAGGAATTTTCATTTGCAGGTAGTGAGAAGGATTTAAAAAAATATTCTAATCCAGATAATGATGTAAGAGGGCCATGGATGTCAGCTGACCTTTCAAAGGGGCATAATCGTTTTCAACGTCCAAACACATACTATCCAATCAGGAACCCAGAAACAGATTATTGGTATCCATGTAGCCCTAGTAATGTATGGCGCTTTTCTTCCAAAGATAGAATAAAAGCTGGGCAAAAAATTAGAAAGGGAACCATGGAACAACAGATTGAAGATAAGAAGATTTTGTTTCCTAATGAGGGTTATGTGATTTTCAATTCTTTAGATGAGTTAATTGAAGGAATTAGAACTGGCGAGGCCCCAGATGTATTGTCAGAGGATCTACCAGACTTAGATTTTTTTGTGGGGAAAAAATTGGGGTTAGGAAGACCAAGATATAAAAGACATTTATCTGAAATGAAAAGCACTACGAAGCCTATCTCAACATTTATAGGAAACATCAAAGACAAAATTTCTACGGATCATGAATCCGAATACTTAAAATCGGGTCTAAATACAGAAGGAACAACACTTTTAAAAAATATTATGGGTGAAAAGAAGTTTGACTACCCTAAACCTTTATCGCTAATTAAAAATATACTAAGTCAAGTAACATCTCCTGATGAAAATGACATAATATTGGACTTTTTTGCGGGGAGCGGAACCACTGCTCATGCAGTATTAGCTTTAAACGACGAAGATGAGGGTAACAGAAAGTTTATCCTTGTTTCTAGCAAAGAATCTACTACAGATGAACCAGATAAAAATATATGTCGTGATGTAACAAGAGTAAGGATGCTTAGAGTTATTGAAGGGTATGAATATAGATATAGGAAGAAGAAAATTGCTGTAGAAGGTTTGGAAGGAAATTTTGCATATATGATTGCAAAACGTATCCCAGCAGAAAAAGTTAATATAAAGATAGAGCATGAAGAAGTATGGAATGCACTTCAAATGGTTCATCAGTTCCCAATATCAAAATATCAAATTGATGAAAAGATTCAATTTAACTTATTGGATGATGTGCTTTTAATGTACATAATCCAATTTGACGAGGAAGTATTGGAGAGCATTAATGCATTTTTAGGACAATATCCCTCAGTGGTTGTATATTCATGGGAGCCAGGGTTTATTAAACAAAGAATCCTGCAGCAGAATGTCTCTATTAATAAGATACCTGACTTCTTAGTTAAAAGGTTTGGGGGGTAATGTTTTGATAACATTAAAACAATTTCAAAGAGATATTGTGGAAAGTGCGGTAGACTTTTTTAGTAATTCCCATGAGCAAATAAGACGTGTTACTAACGATATATCTAGGAGGAAAATCATTGCCCATAATGGTTGTATTTTAATTGAAGCCCCTACTGGGGCAGGAAAAACAATTATTGCGGGAAATATATGTAATGAAATGGCTCAAGAGATTAAAATTGTTTGGTTCTGGTTTGCACCGTTTTCTGGATTAGTTGGACAAGCAGAAAAAACAATTAGAGAAGAGTTTGTTAATTTAAAGGTAAAGGACATAAAAAATGAAAGAAATATTGAATCTAGTAGCAGAGGCGATATTTTTGTTACTACATGGGCATCCGTTGCAACAAAAAAGACCGAAAGTAGGAAAATTCGAACACCCAAAGAGACAATTTCATCTATTGATAATCTGATTATGCTTTTAAAACAGGAAGGCTATCATATTGGGGTTGTTGTAGATGAAGCCCATCATGGATTTAAAGAAGATACCGAAGCATTAAATTTCTACAAAAATGTATTAAATCCTGAGTACACTATACTTATAACAGCTACACCAAAGGATAGGGACGTTAACAATTTCAAAGAAGCAACTGGTTTTTATGAAGTCCATAAACTTTCAGTAAGTAGGGAAGATAGTGTAAAAGCGGGGTTAGTTAAAAAGGGAATTAGAGCTATTGCATATTTGTCTAAAGATTCAACAGAAAGGTTTGTAGACTTCGAAACTACCGCTTATAGACATGGAATAAAAATGCATAATGTAATAAAAAATGAGTTGGAGAATAATGGTGTTGACTTAGAGCCATTATTGTTAGTTCAGGTTGAGTCTGGAAAAGATAGTGCTGAAAATGCCAAAAAGAAACTAATTGAATTGGGAGTAGAAGCTGAATCAATCGCAATTCATACTGCTGATGAACCAGATCCAGATATTTTAGCTTTGGCAGCAGATGAATCAGTTAAAGTACTTATATTTAAGATGTCAGTTGCTATGGGATTCGATGCTCCAAGAGCTTTTGCATTAATTTCAATGAGAAGGAGTAAAGATCCTGATTTTGGTATACAAGTAGTTGGAAGGATTTTAAGAGTACATAAAAAGCTACAAGGTAAAAAAATGCCAGATATTTTGAATTATGGGTATGTCTTTTTGGCAGATTATTCTTCACAATCAGGTCTTACCACTGCTGCGCAAAGAATAAATGATATTAAAACCGAACTGATTGATGCAACAACAAATTTAAATTTGGTTACAGTTACTGATGAAAATGGGAACGTAAATATAATTAAAAATGGTCAGGTAAGTTTTTGGTTTGGGGATAATAACTTTTCTCAGGAAGATACTAATTCTGGAAAATCCGATCGGTTTGGAACACAAACACAAATGGAATCAAACAGCGGAGATCAGGATAATGGATTTAATAAAACTGCTGAAACAAATAATAAAGCAATCGATGAGGCGACCGATGAATTTGATATCCCTTTGGAGGATTTATTAAATGATGTTTTTAGGGGTACAGAGGTAAAAGAAGTTTATGAAGGACAAGAGGACAGTAATAGTTTCATTACTGGTGTCGGAGATACATACTTGCCGAATGATAATAACTCTTCTCTTGGTAATGAATATCAGGGAAAGGTGTATCAAATTAGAGAAGACATAAATTTTCCGCACCAATTCAAAAGAGAAAAATTTCGGATTGGGGTTTCGGAAAGTATTTTAAATTGTGTTATATCGCATGTGAATTTTGATGGGGAAGCTATTACTAATATTCTGTCGCGTAAAACAAAAGTAACCAAAAGAGATATTGAAATCTTTTCTCAAAATATTCAAGATGAAGACACTGTTGCAGACGTTTCTATGAAGGAAATAACAAAATTAGCACAGCAAACCTTATTTGAAAATGAATATTTGAATGGACGACAACTTCATGATGCCTTAATAAATAAACTTAAAGAGGAAGTAGAAGCTAGAGGTTGGAGCGAGGATACATATGATGGGAAAATCGAAGAAGGGTTATATATTATTCTTACTAAGAATCCTAAAATTGTGAGGAAGGCAATTCGTAATTGTCTAAAAAATAATATTGATTCAGAAAATGCTTCTTTAATTGATAAATATCTTGAATCTACAACTGAATTAACGCCGGCAAAATTAAATATCTACAAGATTTTCCCACCTAATATGAATCGGTGGGAAAGAAAGTTTGCGGAATTGATTGATAATGACACAACTGGGACTATACTTTGGTGGCACAGAAATGAACCAAAAAAACCATGGGGAGTGACAATAGCATTACCTGAATCCAAGTATGATTTTTGGCCAGACTTTATTGTGGGTATTAAAGATAGGCAAAGTGAAAATCGTATAATTTTGGTGGAAATTAAGGGTAACTACCAATCAAAGGATTCTGTTATAAAGGCAAGAGCAAACCACAAGGATTATGGAAGAGCATTGATGCTACATTGGAAAGATGAAAAGGAATGGTACACAGTAGTAAATGACGAAGATGGTAGTAAAAATGAATTAGATCAAATTTTTAGAATTGGGATAATGAAAGGATATTAACTTTATTTTGAATATTCTTAACGAAAGATGAAACTGAATTCCAAAAAGGAGATATAATTTTTTAACGATATCCAACTAAATAGTTCGATATCGTTAAACTTGAACAATATTTTGACCGAGATGGAATCTTAGCTGTTATTAATTTCATTCATATAAGGATCAAAAAAGAAAGGCGATTAAGTGTGTCACTACCTAATCGCCTTTCAACTACATAAAATACAATTTAGGAGAGAGTTAAACGGTATTACAAATGACAAAATCTCTATAATAAAATATCACGTTGGAAAGAAGCATATAGCCTTCAGTATATCGGTTGTATGTTTCTTTATTATGTTTTTTTGGATACCCATCCTCCACTTCCAAAAAAATTCGAGTAATTAAAATAATTTTTACAAGTTGAGCGAATAGACAAGAATTAATTATTTGAAAAATAGGAAAATAATTAATTTTATTGTTAGGGCTTGTAAGCTATATGGAGGAATTGTAAGAATTAGTTTATTAGTCAGATAACTATATATGTGTATATGGA
>JAEWIG010000106.1 GCA_023387295.1 Bacillota bacterium
AAGAAATAGAGATTTTCCCATGTGACGAGGCTGATTTGCCTCTAAAGTCTATTTTATTTAATTTTCCTGTTTATAAAGACGGTGGAGATGTTTGTGGGTTTTTGTGGGACAAAAGTACTATCGTCTCAACGTGCGCTGTCTGCGGAAACATATCCAACGGCTGTATCATTTCCACCTTATACTTCGAACTTAGAACGCTAATATCCTTTGCCAAAGTAGAAGGGTTACACGAAACATAAACAACCTTCTTCGGCTTTACTTTCAAAATGGTTTTAAGAAGTTGTTCATCTAAACCAGTTCTCGGTGGGTCGACAATAATAACATCTGGCTTCCAGCCTTCTTTCACCCATTTTGGTAACCACTCTTCAGCTTTTCCAGTTACGTATTTGGCGTGAGAAATTCCATTACGAACAGCGTTTTTCTTTGCGTCCTCGATTGATTCAGGAATAATGTCCATGCCGCGAATTTCGGCTGCTCCGTCCGCAACCCACAATCCAATCGTACCGACTCCGCAATACGCATCAACGACTTTTTCCTTACCTGTTAACGCTGCTGCTTTTTTCACTTCGTTATATAGCTTGACGGTTTGCTCTGGGTTCAGTTGGAAGAAGGTTCTCGCTGAAAGCTCAAAGCTTAAGTCTCCAAGTGTTTCTTGAATAAAGTCTTTCCCGTCTAGACCTACTGTTTCTTCTCCAAAGATTAAAGATGTCTTTTGACCATTAATATTTTGAATAATTGATTTAACTTCTGGTAGGCGTTTCTTTATTTCTTCTATTATTAATGCTTTTTTCGGTATCTCCTTCTTCGTTGTGATTAAAACGATTTGCAGCTCTCCTGTTTGGATGCCGACTCTAGCGACGATTGTTCTCACAAGACCTTTTCTTGTTTTTTCATTGTAAATCGGGATTTGTAGATCTTGGAGAATTTTCTTGACCGTTTCTGTTGCCTTAATAGTTTGTGGATGCTGAACGGCACATTGGTCAATGTTAATAAGTCTGTGAGAATTCATCCCGTATAAGCCAGCCAACACTTTTCCATCCTGCATACCAACTTGGAACTGACTTTTATTGCGGTATTTCCACGGATCGTCCATACCGATCGTTTCTTTTATGTTTAGTTCGTTAATGTTTAATTTCGTATGGCGCTCCAATGATTGAATGACGATATCACGCTTTTCCTTTAGTTGCTGGCTATATTGAATGTGCTGAAGCTGGCAGCCACCACATTGCTCATATATTGGGCATAATGGCCGGACGCGGAATTCAGATTTTTTACGGATGTTCTTTATTTTTGCCTCAGTGAATTTTGGGTGCACCTTTGTTGCCTCGACAACGACCTCTTCCCCAGGCAAAGCCCCTGGTACAAAGACGACCTTCTTTTTGAAATAGCCGACACCTTCTCCATTAATGCCCAATCTTTTAATTGTTAATGGAAAGGTTTGCTTTAGTTTTATCTCAACTGCTTGTTCTTGTTTCATGTTGTAAATTCAACTCCAATTTATTCAATACTTCTCCATAAATAAAGAGAAGCGTAGCTTAAGTAAGGTTCCCAGCCTTTAGAATATTGCTCCATTTGTTCTAAGGTAGGTTTTGCATCTAATTGATAAAGCTTTTTCAACGCGTTTTGAATACCGATGTCTGCGACCGGAAATAGATTTGGTCTGCCAAGTCCGAACATTAGGAAGTTTTGTACCGTCCACGGGCCGACTCCACGCAATTTGATTAATTGTTTATAAATATCTTCATCTGATTGCTCTTTCAGTTCTGTGAAATTTAAGTTGCCCGCAACGATTTCTTTTGCAATTCCAATGACATATTCCGCTTTTCTTCCACTAAATTGTAACTCACGAAGCTGCTCCACTGTTAACTGAGCAACTACTTCTGGCTGCGGATAAAACCAGACTCCGTCTTTTTCAAAGCCGAATGTTTGGACAAAGCGCTCTGTTAGCTTCATTGCAAATGCCATGTTCAGTTGTTGATGAATAATGCATTTTAGTAAGCAATTATACGGAGAAAAATCCAGGATTAATGGTGTTCCGTAATGCTCTGCGAAAATATTCTTCAAATCAGACTCCGTGAAATGAGAATGAATTCTTTCAATTGGCACCTTCCATTGAAAAATTTCTGCTAGCCTTTCGAGTGATTTTTCCTTATATGGTCCATCTATTCCTGAAACAATAAATTCAGGTTCCTCTCTTGTTCCAACCGCTCTCACTTCAGCAACTACAGGATGATTTTCTATTAAAAGCGGAACTTTTACTGACCTATTTTCCGAATCGACGATATGCAGTGGATCGATCGAAAGCCTATCCAACACGAGATCAAAATTATACGGTCCGTTTATTTGAATTGTTTCCAAGCAGACTCCGTCCTTTAACCATTTTTCCGTATTATAGCATTATTTAAGCATATATTTCTAAGGCTTGTCTTTTTTCTCGAAGACTATGTTGAAATTTTTGTTGATTTCACTATTTTGTTGATTGGAGCGGAGATCAACAGGTATGATTGACATATCCATCACAAAAAGAAACCCGAACCTCTAATAAATTCGGGTTTCTCCTTAATTTGCTACAGCTTCAGCCCTTGCCGCCTTCTTTAACCACGGCTTAGACAACCAGCGCCTTAGGGCAAATATTCCACGAATCCATTCATCAAACCCTTGAGCAATCCAAATTCCAAGTAACCCTAATCCAAATACAATTCCGAAAAGGTAGCTGAATACGACCGCAACGCCCCACATGCAAATAATGCCGATTACAACAGGGAAACGAACATCGCCGACAGATTTTAATGACCCCATCAGGACAATATTCATTGCACGGCCAGGTTCAATAAATACAATGGCCCAGAGAACAGGGAGACCAATCGAGATGATGCTAGATTCGTCTGTAAACACGGCTAATACTGGCTCACCTGTAAGGGCAATCGCAAGCGACACAGCTAACGAAACGACCATCGAAATTTTTAATGTCTTAAGTCCCCGTTTAAAGGTTCTATCATAGTCCCTTGCTCCAATATAACGTGCAATTAGGAGCTGAGTTCCTTGAGCAATCGCCATTGTGAATAAATAACAGAGCATGGATAGATTGAGAATATACACACGAGCCGCTAACGCATCGTCCCCAATTATGGCAACGAAGCTTGTAATCACAATTTGGGAAAGCTGATAGGAAAGGTTTTCTCCGGCTGACGGAATCCCGATATGAAAGATTTCCTTTATATTAGTTTTAGGAATGGAGAAAACATCTTTTATCGAAAACTTTAAATCTAGTATTTTATAAACAAAGTAAAAAAGAGCTAGAATGAGAAAAACCCTCGCGATAATGATGGAATACGAAACTCCTGCAACCCCTGTTACTGGGAGGCCAAACCAGCCTTTAATCGCAATAAAGTAACCTGTCACACTAATAATATTCATGATAACAGTCATTATCATCGCTTCTTTTGTATGACCATAGCTGCGCAAAATCGCACTTAATGCAAGGGAAATTGCTTCAAGTACGAGTGAGAATCCTGTAATCGTTAGAAATGTCAGGGCATAGTCATAAATCTCCCCACTTAGCCCATAGAATCGTAAAAATACATCGCCAAAAAATACAACCACTAAAGTCATCGCGATGCCAACCCATAAATTGATCCCAAAAGCTGAGCGTGCAAGCTGACGTGCCCGTTTAAATTGATTCGCACCTAAATTTTGACCAATTAAAATCATGGCCCCAATGACGGTTACATTAAAAATGAGGATAAAGATATTTATAATTTGATTCGCTACCCCAACACCCGCAACGGCCTTATCTGAATACCCACTTAAAAT
>JAEWIG010000126.1 GCA_023387295.1 Bacillota bacterium
GTTCAAGCTTTTGCGAACGAAGATCATGAAATTGCTCAATTCGCAGTGAATAATGAAGGCTTTCGTAGAACAAAGCTGACTGCATATCGGATTATGGCATGGAATTCATCGATAAGTAGCATTTTGATGAAAATAATCTCGATTTTCGTTCTCTTATGTGGAACATGGTTTGTTATTCAAAACCGCATGACTTATGGTGAATTTATTGCTTTTATTCTTTTGTCCAATATCCTTTTAGGTCCGATTAAGCAAATAAATGCGGTGATTGAAATGTATCCTAAAGGCGTTGCGGGATTTAGGCGTTATTTAGATTTACTTGAAACAGAACCAGATATTCAAGATGCGCCTGATGCGATAGATGCTCCACCATTCACCGGGAACATTCAATTTCAAAACGTCAGCTTTGGCTATGAGGAAGATAGTAGAATTCTACATAATTTTAGTTTATCGATTCGTGCAGGAGAAACAATTGCTCTTGTTGGACCTTCCGGGGCTGGAAAGACGACGATTTGTAGTTTATTGCCACGTTTTTATGATATTAAAGAGGGAACAATAATGATTGACGGTATTGATACGAAGAAAATCAAGCTTGATTCACTCCGTTCTCAAATTGGGATTGTTCAACAGGATGTCTTCCTATTTGATGGAACAATCCGCGAAAATATTGCTTATGGAAAACTTGATGCAACTGAAGAGGAAATTTGGGAAGCGGTGCAAAGAGCGCAGCTAGAAGATGTTATTTTAGATTTAGAAGATCAACTGGATACATTAATTGGAGAACGTGGAGTGAAATTGTCGGGAGGGCAAAAGCAGCGTCTTGCTATTGCGAGATTGTTTTTAAAAAATCCTTCTATCTTAATATTAGATGAAGCAACATCCGCACTAGATACGGAAACAGAAGCAGCCATTCAGCAAGCATTAGCTGAGTTGACAATTGGGCGAACAACTCTCATTATCGCTCACCGCCTAGCAACGATTAAAGATGCCGATCGAATTGTCGTTATTACGAAAAATGGTATTGAAGAGCAAGGAAGCCACTACCAGCTTTTATCGAGCAATGGTACATATAGCCGATTGCATGAAGCACAGTTTGCTGTGCAAGTTTAATTTTGTGGTAAAGAAAATTGTTTATATGAAAATGGAGGATACGAACGATGAAAAAGCTATCTACTTTATTAGCAGCTATTTTATTATTAACCGTTTTTTTGACCGGTTGTGGAAATGCAGACAATAATACGGAACAAGAGCAAACTGATAAAACAACAGAGTCTGCTGGAGAAGAACGAGTGATGACAGATGCGCTTGGTCATGAAGTAAAAGTGCCAGCAAACCCAGAACGAGTAATCGCTTCGTATTTAGAGGATCATCTTCTCGCATTAGGGATTAAACCTGTAGCTCAATGGTCAGTAAATGATGGGGCATCCATCCAAAATTATTTACAAAATAAATTAGATGGTGTTCCTCTTATTCCGCATGATCTTCCGTATGAAGCCGTTATGAGTTTAAATCCAGATTTTATCCTCATTGGTTCTCCTGGAACGGTTGAAGGTGGAAAATATGAACAATACGCAAAAATCGCCCCAACCTTCGTTCTGAACAATGAAGAAGTCAATGATTGGCGTCAAGTGTTATTAAAGGTTGGAGAAGTATTTGGCAAAGAGAAAGAAGCAAAAGAAGTATTAGCGAAGTATGAAGAAAAAGCGAAAGAAGCGAAGGAGAAAATTAGCTCTGAAGTTGGTGAACAGTCAGCTGCGGCCGTCTGGATTGTGAACAATTCGGTCTTTATGGTAAATGAGAATGCAGCAAGTGGTGTTGTCATGTATAGTGATTTAGGGCTTAAAGTACCTAGCCTAGTGAAGGAAGTATCCGCATCCGCAACTGGCGATTGGTCTCAAGTCTCTCTCGAAAAATTAGCAGAACTAGATGCAGATCATTTGTTTGTCATCAATAGTGATGGTGCATCTGGATCTGAAATGTTTAAAGATCCTATTTGGAAAAACATCCCTGCTGTTAAAAATAATAATATTCATGAGTTTTCTCCAGAAACGAGCTGGCTCTACAATGGTTCTATTGCTGCAGGACAAATCATTGATAATGTATTAGAAAGCGTTCTTAAATAGTAACAAGTTCAAAAAAATCACAATAAATATCGGGAAACAATTGGAAAAGGGCTGCCTCATGATTTGAGTGCAGCCCTTTATTAGGTAACATTGACGATCTATTTATACATCTTCACATTTTTTCATAGATGATTGCTTAAATTGTAATGAAGCAATATTGCCGCGGTAGTGTTCCACTATGTGCTTTCTATCCTCAAACAACGCAAACCCTACCTACTTTTGCGTCCTTGCGACTCCGAAGTCGCGCCAGTGTGAATAAGTGTCTTCAAAAACATTTTGTCGAATGCCAATTGTTTTCGTCAACGCGTACCAAATGATTAAGTTAAAATTATAATACAGTAGTTTCTATTTGTCAATAAAAAACATGAGGCTTGCTCAATGAGTCCGACGACGATTTTGTTTTACAGAAAAATAATTATGAAGGAAAGAGCGAGTGGCGAAGTAGATTTTATAAGAGAAAATGTATAATTTAGGACTTTTTATTAGTTATTGTGAAAAGTGTAACAAAGTATGGTAAATTTATGTAGTAATACAACTTTTTAGAATAATAAAGTGATTACATTTAGAAAGGGAGCTTCCATATGTCAAACTATCACTGGCTTGAAGCAGTAAATGTAACAGAGGAGATGCTAAATCAGACATCTCAACGTCTGCCTGTCATTTGGATCAGTGCACAAGATTGTACGGGATGCAAAGAATCTTTCATTCGTTCGTTTGAGCCTTCTTCTTTAGATACGCTCTTAAATTATATCTCTTTAGAATATAGCGAACTTCTTTCTTCAGCCAGTGCTGATCAGATCGAGGAGCATAAGGAATTAATTATTGAAAAGTACCGAGGGGAGTATGTACTTGCGATTGAAGGGAGTGTTCCAGATAGAGATGAATTTCTAATGATTGCTGGAAAATCGGTTAAACAGGAGATCATTCAACTTGCAAGTAATGCGAAGGCTGTTATTGCCTTTGGTAGCTGTTCTTCATGGGGAGGAATTCCAGCTGCAGCACCAAACCCCACTGAGGCTTTAGCAGTAACCGACATTATTCCAGAGGGCGTTCCTATAGCACTTGTTCCTGGATGTCCACCGATTGCAGAAGTGATTATTGGTACGCTATTACATATACATTTCCACGGAGAACTGCCTGAGCTTGATAAAAAATTACGGCCGAAGGCTTTCTACCATACAACAGTACATATGACATGTCATCGAAAAACATTTTTTGATCAAAAACTATTTGCCGAATCATATGATGATGAAGGTGCTAAAAAAGGCTATTGCTTATTGAAGCTAGGATGTAAGGGACCAACTGCCTTCAATGCATGTGAAACAATGGGATGGAATAATGAAAAGTGCTCTCCAATTCAGACAGGCTTTCCTTGCATAGCTTGTTCTGAAAAAGGTTTCTGGGATCGACGAGGTGGATTTGTCGGAAAGAGATAGGCAGGAAATACATCAAGCTAGATTGATTTATAATAGATGGGAACATTTTGTGCCTAGGAGCTAAATGATATAGCAATAGAAAAATCGCTGTTTTTCATCATCACTGACGAGGGAAAACAGCGGTTACGATAATTTAATATCATTTAATTTTCAATCATCCAGATTGCTAAAATAGTTTAGGAAGACTTCCTCAACCTCCGAAAAAGGGACGACGGCAGTAGATTGTGCTTTAGTCTCAAGAGCTTTAGCACTTGTACTTATGGTGTATTCCTCTTTCTTCCACAGGTATTGGCAAGCTTCGATTAATTGAATCGTATCCTCACACCATTTAATCGATTGGATTTCTTGCTCAAGACCCCGCTTCAAAACAGCTGAACTCATGATAATTCTTGGTTTCATGACATTCCGCTCTTTAATACTTTGTATTCTCTCATTAACAATTTTTTTCATCTTATCTAAGCGTTGCTGTCGTTCTTTTTTATACATATGAAGCTTCAGAAGAACTTCATCAACAGGAATATTGTCCATAAAAAATGTTTGCATAAGAAAAGCATCCTTTGTTTTTTGCACTTCAGGAGGTGCAAGCAGCCAATTAATTAAATCCTCTTTGCCCTTTTCCGTAATGGAATACAGCTTTTTATCAGGCTTTCCTTCTTGAAGTACAAGCCTGCTTTGAATCAAATCCTCTTTTTCCAGCTTATTCAATTCTGGATAAATTTGCGAAAGATGAGAATGCCAGAAAATACTCATAACGTCATCGAATTCCTTTTTTATATCATACCCACTTGCTTCCCATTTGCTTAAAAAACCTAGTATTCCATATCGTAAAGACAACGAATGTTCATCCTCTCAAAAAAAAATAATCTAAATAGCTTCTGCGTGCTTCTTGGCATAACCTCTCCCTAATCGAGGAAAAACGAAGATGCCAGAAATCCAAATGATGAATAGAATGGCCGAAAAAAGGCCAATCGTGTTTAAAACACCAATCTTATTTAATAATACACCAATTAAGAGAACACCGGGCAGTGCCATCGAACTTGAAATCATCTGAAAGAAACTAAATGTTCTCGTTTGATTTTCAATCGGTACGGTATCTTGTAAATAAGTAACGATCGTGACATTATAGCAGCCTACCGCAATTCCTTGGAGGAAAAACATTGGGAGGATCAGGAGCCAATTCGTTATAAAAATTAAACTTACAATACTTAAGCATAAAGCAAAGAGCGGGGAGATGAGCAGCCATTTTCTTTCGAACTGACGATACCATTTTGGAGCGAACATTGCTCCAATGGCTATTCCAATAAGGGAAGAGGTGCCAATAAAGCTCAAGTTTTCAACACCAATATTTAAAATTTCGGTTAAAAAGGAAATTAGGATTAAATCAACGGAAGAAATAAAAAAGATAGCTAGAGCTAAAAAGGAAAACAATAACTTTAGCTCTGTATTCGTCAAAATATACTTTAATCCCTCGAACATTAATGTGGAGGGACCTTTTTTCTCCTTTTGTTCTATCTTTACGAGCGGCTTAATTTGTCTAATAAAAATGTATGAAAGACAAAGCAGGACCGCAGAAACAATTAATAGTAAAGGTGGTGTAACGGACAATTTAATCATAAGTGCTGTGAAGATTTGCCCGATTATTTTTACAGCGGTAAGACCTAGCTGCAGTAGACTGTTCGCGCCCGGACGATCTTCATTTTCTACAATATGAGGGAGAAGTGATTGGTTCGCCGGCATAAAAAATAAATCTAAAATACTTACAATCATTAATAGCAAGTAAGCCCACTGATAAGGAGAAAATGGCATAAATAGGAAGAAGCTGATGATAACAGCCACACGAATAATATTTGAGTAGCCCATTACCTTTTGTAATGTTTTATCGCTAATCCATGAGCCAATCGGCAAAGCAAAAAAAGTAATAGGTAAATAATACGCGATATAGAAA
>JAEWIG010000173.1 GCA_023387295.1 Bacillota bacterium
AGCTACACCTGTGGCAAGATCAAAATTTAAAGGAAAAACTTTATAAATATAATTTAACCAAGTTAATGGAAAGCCAATTAGGCCAATTACAGCGAGAACAACAGACAACTTTATATTCATTCTATATTTTAAAATAAAAGATGCTGACCATATACCCGCTAAGAAGATCAAATTATACTCGTTAAACAAAAAATTGATTAGATCGGATTCAGACCAGATCATTCCCCATACAAATGCTACAGAAATGAATGCAAAAATAAATATGACTGTCTTTGAAATATATCTATTGGAGAAAAAAAATACTGAAAATAGGATGTAAAAATAGATAGTATGGATTAGTGACCAAGCTACATTAAGTACTGGTACCAATTCACTTGGGTCGGGGATAAGTAGAAGTGAGACCATTACCGAATAATAGGTCATCTCTCCAAAATGAGGGAATAGTAGAATAAGTAAGACTGTGACAAAAGTAAGAACCCAATATAGCGGATATACCCGAATAAAACGATTAAGCAAATACCCTTTTAATTCAGTAGGCTGTGTAAATTTATTATGGTAGATATAATAGAGCATAAAACCTGATAGAGCAAAAAAGTAATTCACACCCCCTGATAAAGGAAGAAGGGTTAAACCAAATAAGCTATAGTCCCAATTATCTTTCATACTTTCGGATACATGAAAAAGCATGACTAAGAGTGGTACAAGTGCTCGAGAGAATTGAATAAGGATTAATTTTTTCCGCATGTTAGCAGGTCCCTTCCACTATGTTACTCATAAAGATAAGCTGCTTCCGATTAACAGAACTTTGTTTCCTTTTTTTAATGAATTGTTCATTAACACTCCTTCCTAAAATACATCATTCATTATATGCTCGTCATAGGAAATGGTTTCAAAAACAAACTAGCACCTATTCTATATGCAGAAAAGGTGCTGTTCCTTGCTATGTTGGAATCGACAAATATGATTTATAAGACGTCACTAAATTTGGGGTTTTTTCCAATCTGTAGCTTAGCAAATGGACAAAGTGGAATAATTTTTTTATTATTTTCCCGAGCATATTGCACCACTCGTTCAACTAATTGTTCACCTAATCCTTGTCCTCTTGCAGCTTCACTTACATATGTATGATCAATAATGATTTTATTTTCACCAGTTGGAACAAATGTAATCTTAGCTAATTCGTTATTTTCTTCGCCTATAAAAAAGGTATTGGTAGAGAAACTTATCTTATTCAATCCATTCACTCCCATCTATTTTTCGTGATATTGTAATGCACCACTCGGGCATTTTCGAATAACTTCAATGATTTCTTCTGTCGTCGCTTCAGCTGGATTCACCCATGGTCTCTTTTTCGTGTCAAAAACTGAAGGTAAACCTTTCACACATTCAGCAGCATGTGTACATAGACTAGAATCAAAACTCACATCAATATCTGTTCCTGTATATGTTTTACGATTCATTCCTCGCCCCTCCTTTATATACTGATACCAATTCTACCATCCGAACCCATTTATTGAAAAATAAAGTGACTTATAAAAAATAATAAAGACAGAGGCGTCTCAAAAATGATTTTGAGCGCCTCTGTCTTTATTATTGTACGTAATATAAGCTACCTTCAGATGAAATGACATAGTCTAGTTTTGGTGGTTTGCCACCATGCTCTGCGATTTTCTTTTTATGTCCTGCGATATGCTCTGGGCTCTTCTCCCAAGCTTTCCATGCTTCTTCTGATTCCCAGCGAATTAAAACGATGACTTCTTCCTCGCCACGACTTGTTTTTTTCACTAATACTTCACGACCGATAAAACCTTCACGCTGTTCTACAAGCGAGGGTTTATCTGGATTTGGCTTAAAGCGTTCTACTACTTTATGGGCATTGCCTTCTGTTACAACAGTACGTCTCATTTGAACAAACATGTTTTATCTCTCCCTTTTATAAAGGAGCATGCCTCGGTTTGAGACATGCTCCTTGTTGTACTTGTGAATTATTTTAATTCATCTAAGATTTCTTGCATTTTATCCATTTCAGTTGTGATACCGTTACTTGAGAAGTACCAGTTCGTACCGTCTAAGTAAACGATTTTGCCGTTTTGGTAAGCTTTTGTTTTCTTGATGATGTCATTTTCGATGTCTTTTTTGATTGTTTCTACATCAGAGTCCGTACGGTCGATGATTAATAATACTTCTGGATCTACTTTAAGAATTGATTCGTAAGAGAAATCAGAACCGTGTGATGAAGAAGTGATTTCAGTCGTTGCTGGTTTGAAACCAAAGTCATTGTATACGTATGCGAAGCGAGAATCTGGACCGTTATCGAAACCAGAGATTTTCTTGTCGTTATACATCGCAACTAATGCATTTTCGTATTGAGCAGATTTTTCTTTTACTTCATTCACTTTAGCTTCTAAATCTGCTTTAAGCTTTGTAGCTTCTTCTTGTTTACCGAAGATGTTTGCAGCTAAATCAACTGCTTCTTCAACACCTTTGATGTAGTCAGTGTTATCAGAACCGATGAAAATTACGTTTGGAGTAATTTCTTTTAATTCTTCGTAGAAAGCAGTTTGACGGCCAGAGATGAAGATTACGTCTGGCTCAGCAGCTGCCACTGCTTCTAAGTTGATTTCTTTTAATGAACCAACGTCTTTAATATCATCGCTTGGAGCGTATTTTTCTTTTAAGTGCTCAGGATAGTTACCTTTGCCACCGTTAGCGGCAACACCTACAATACCTTCAACACCTAATGCATCAAGTGTATCTAAAAATCCGTAATCAAATGAAATAATACGTTTAGGTTGTTCTTCGAATGTAACATCTTCGAATGCTAGTTTAGAACCGTCTTCTTTTTCGCTTTCAGCTGTTAAAGATGCTACTGTCATTGGGAATGCAGATTTTTCTTCAGTTGATTCAGCTGCAGAATCTTGTACATTCGTTTCTGGTTTATCAGAAGATTTATCCTCTGCTTCGTCAGTACCACAAGCACTCAAGATTAAACTTAATGCTGCAGTAGCCGTTAATAAACGCCATTTTTTCATTTTTATTTCTCCTCCTAAAATCCGCACTCTTTTACTTGAGAGTGATTATCATTTTCAATTAACTAACGCAATTATAGCTTGAATACTTTTCCATTGTCAACATAGTTTTTAAATAATTTATTGAGATTGAAAATAAACACAAATTCGACATCCATTTTGGACTTGAACAGGAATGTCCATATCGTACACATCTTTTAGTGAATCAGAGTTAATAATTTCGCTCGTTGGACCATCTTTTACAAGGCGACCATCTTTCAACGCAACAATACGATCTGAATAGACAGAGGCAAAGTTAATATCGTGCAATACGATAACAACCGTCTTCCCTAATTCATCTACGAGCTTACGCAAAATTTTCATAATTTGAACGGAGTGCTTCATGTCTAAGTTGTTTAATGGTTCATCAAGTAAAATATAATCGGTATCCTGCGCAATAACCATTGAAATAAAGGCTCGTTGCTTTTGTCCACCTGATAGTTCATCTAAAAATTTATCTTGAATATCTACTAAGTTCATATACTCAAGCGCTTCATCAATTTTAATTTCATCTTCCGCTGTCAAACGACCTTTTGAGTACGGATAGCGCCCGAATGCTACTAGCTCACGGATTGTTAAACGCACATTCAAAAAGTTTGATTGTTTTAAGATGGCGACGCGTTTTGCAAATTCTTGAGATTTCATTTTTTTTACGTCTTTGTTATCTAATAAAACTTCCCCAGTATCTGCTGCTAATAAGCGGCTAACCATGGATAATACCGTCGATTTACCGGCACCATTCGGACCGATAAACGACGTAATTGCTCCAGGTTGAATAGTCACTGACACATCTTCTACAACAGGCTTTTTACCAAAAAACTTTGTTAACCCTTTAATTTCAATCATCCTGCTGACCTACTTTCTTTCAGTAATAGGTAAATGAAGTATATACCACCGATAAAGTTGATGATGACACTAATTGTTGTGTTCAATTGGAATACATGTTGTACAAGGAACTGACCACCTACTAAAGCAATAATACTGATTAAACTTGCTCCTAGAATCAGTGTTGAGTGCTTGTACGTCACTAAATATTGATAAGCTACGTTCGCTACAATTAACCCTAAAAACGTAATGGGTCCAACTAATGCTGTTGATGTTGCAATTAATACAGATGATAAAATCAACACATGCAGCACAAGCTTGTCATAGTTAACCCCAAGGTTAATGGCTGTCTCACGTCCTAGATTCATAACATCTAAATCACGCATCATACGGCCACCATAAATGAAACAGATGCCTAGAATCACAGCGGCGATTAATAACAACTCAGATTTTACATTCGTAAAGCTTGCGAATAAACGTGTCTGTAAACTTAAGTATTCGACAGGATCGATAATGACTTGTAAAAACGTAACCAAGCTTCCTAATAATGTCCCGATCACCATTCCAGCTAATAGCAAAAGGAAAATCGGATATTTATCTGCTCGGAATAAGAAACGATATAATAATAATGCGAATAATACCATCGCAAAAATAGCTGTACCAAAATTTAAATAACGGTCGACAACAAAAATCGAAGCAGATCCTAGGAAGAAGTAAAGAACAGTTTGAACAACTTCATACATCGAATCTACACCGATTACGGATGGCGTTAAAATACGGTTTCGCGTAACCGTTTGGAACATGACCGTTGCATAAGCAATTGCAATCCCCGTAATAACCATTGCGCCAACTCGTACTAAACGCTTTGGAAAGGCATAGCTAAAGCCACCTTGAATATTGTACAGTGAATAAAAAAGAATCGACGCAATTGCAATAATTAATAGGATAACTAACTTTTTAATATTGCTCTTTCTCACACTACTTTGCATATGCTCTCCCCCTAAATAACATGAATAGGAAGATTGCACTTCCGATTACTGCAACCGTCGTATTTACTGGTATCTCATACGGACGTACAATTAAACGGCTTAAAATATCACATGCAAGTAGGAATACGACGCCAAGTGCTATTGTATGAGGAATAGTTTTACGTAAATTATCTCCTAAATATAAGGACACGATATTAGGGACAATCAATCCTAAGAAAGGAATAACCCCTACCGTTAATACAACAGTTGTAGAAATAACAGCAATAATAATTAATCCTATATTTAATACGGTTTTGTAGCTTAAACCTAAGTTTTTCGCAAAATCTTCACCCATACCTGCTACCGTAAACTTATTAGCAAAAATGTACGCGATGATGATTGCCGGAACCGCTACATAAAGTAATTCATAACGTCCTGAAACGACTAATGTAAAGCTCCCCATAAAGAAGGAACTTACATTTTGTAGAATATCAGATTCGTAACCTAAAAATGTTGTAATCGAAGAAATGATATTTCCGTACATAATCCCGATTAATGGTACGAAAATGACATCTTTAAATTTGATACGGTCTAAGAGACGCATAAAAATAAATGATCCAACCAACGCAAATGTAAAACCGAACATGATTTGTTGCATGTACGTTACATTTGAGAAAAAAATCATTGAAATAATAATACCTAGCTTTGCTGCATCTAATGTACCTGCTGTAGTCGGCGACACAAATTTATTGCGGCTTAACGATTGCATAATCAAACCTGCAATACTCATTCCCGCACCAGCTAAGATAATCGCCATCAATCGTGGTAATCGGCTCGCTAAGAATATTTGCGTTTCATCTGACTGCCAATTCAACAAATCTGTCGGCTTAATATCGATTGCCCCGATAAACAGCGAAGCGAATGATAAGATAACAGCAGCTACAACTAACATCCATAATCTCATTTTATTAATCCTCATTTGCTGTATTTTACATTATGTAATCGTAATCATTTTAATCCTAATTGATAAAGAGAATGATTATCATTATCCTCAAACCCCATTATATACTCTATTTCCTACTTATTTCAATGTATAAATGAGAACAAATAGTGAAAACTAGTTTTCTGTTATCAATTAGAGGTCAAAAAAACACCCTCTGCATTTTGCAGAAGGTGTTTTGAAAGGCTAAAAAAGAAATACAATAATGATTTGAAATTCCAATATATATTTAGAGGTGTTACATCCAAGATTAATATATAGAAAACTGAATATTAGTAATTAAAAAATTCGCTTTTGTTGATTATTAGTTGATCCGAAAGTACGATGATCGTTTATACTCATGCTTACAGTGATCCATATTTATTTTTTACCTTTCTTCACAAGCTATTTCAATATCCAAAATAGCTTCATGTTTCTTTAAGCAAGAACCTAGTGTTATCTATCAAACAAATCCAGTACATCATAGTTAAAGTATTCAACATTTCTCCTTTGTACTGGGTCTTTAAATAACAGTTCTTTTTTTGCTAATGAGTTCAATGTTCTTCTTGCTGTTGTAGGAGAAATTTTAGCATTTTCTGCTGCTTGTACAGATGTAATGTTTGGGTATCTAAATGTCAGTAGATATACTTGACTTTCTGTATGCCCTTCACATTTTTGTAAACCTGCCAGCGCTATTTTCTCCGCTTGATCTAATAACACATTTAACTTTCTTGCCATGCGCTGCGAAGCATCCAAGAAGAAATTCAACCAATTATTCCACTTTGGATTTTCACCACGAGTTTCATTTAGTAAGTGGTAATATTTAGCCCGTTGTTTTTCTAATTCCTCACTAACAAAAAATATCGGGCTAGATATTTGTTCTGACTGCATCATATAGAGTGCAATGATAATTCTTCCTAAACGACCATTACCATCTAAAAACGGATGAATGGATTCGAATTGAGCATGTAGAATAGCAACTTTTAATAACGGGTGAATATTTTCATCCAAAATAAACTCTCTTTCATTTAAGTGGCTTGTATCCATCTTTTCACCATAAGGATGTTTATTCGCAAATGTCTCCCAGTTAATCAAGTAACTTTCTATTTCACTTGCGGGAATTGGCAGATATACCGCATCTTCAAAACGTTTAGTAGGTCCTATCCAGTTCGGCACCTTTCGAAACTCACCACGAACCGAATTTGTCCCTCTAGCACCTTCCATTAATATATCATGCAGGTCTAATATAAGACGGGTGGTTAAAGGGTAACCATTTCTAATTCTTTCTTGACCTAAATATAAAGCCTTGCGATAATTTAGAACTTCTATATGTTCCTTCTTTTGTTCGGATTTATGACTTTCATTAACCATATCTGTAAAAGTAACCTGTGTGCCTTCAATTCTTGTAGATTGAACAGATTCTTTTAAAGCAAGAGTATTAATCAAATCACTTTTTAGAATAGAGTGCTTAAATTTTTCGTCTAAACGACTAATTTCCGATGAAACATTAGCCAACTTCATAAAGATTTCAGCCGCTTGATCTGTTTTAATACTCACAGGTAATTTTTTGATACCCTGAATCGGAGCCAATTTAACCTCTCCTCCTTACGTTCATTATTAAAAAATATGAACTTAATATAGCAATTATACACTTTTTAGAAACATTGTATACAAAAATTCGCTTTAAATTACATATATTTTTCAAAAAAGGAACGAAAATATTCCAACTTAACCTACTTTACTTGAT
>JAEWIG010000229.1 GCA_023387295.1 Bacillota bacterium
GCTGAATACGCGGCACGTCCATATCTTCAAAAAGTAACAGTACAATTGAGTGAGCAATTAAAAGAAGTGAAGGATAGTCATGCTTGTCCATGTTGCGGCGAACCAGCTCGTTTGGCTTTAGTCGGGAAAAATGGCGGTAAAGAGATGACATGCCCACGTTGCCTGTGTAAATGGGATGTAAAGAAAATTAGCTGTGCTCATTGTGGTACGGAAGGTGATTTAGTCGTACTGAAGGTTGAAGGCGAAGATGCTTCTGAGGTTCATGCTTGCAATAAATGTAAAGGGTATACTAAAGTTATTGATACAAGGAAATTTATTAAAAAGCAATCTCCAACATTGTTAGATGTGAAACATATTCATTTAGATTATATTGCTCAAGAAAAGGGCTATGGTATTCAGGAAGAAACAGAAGTTCATTAATCTTGTTATGTTTATTTAATGTAACTAAGCCGAAGCCATGATGCAGGCAACAGGAATGATTAACGCTGGTGGTAAGTTAAGTAGGATGGGAACAATCAAAGCATTATTAACGATTAATAGGGAAACTGTTCTAATCAGTTATTTGGATGAGTACCAAGCGGCTGTACCTAATATTTATTGCCAGCTTTATTCGTTATTTGCTGCATATCGTAAGAAAGCAATAGAAATTGCGAAAAAGAAAGCAGAGATTGAACAATGAAATTTTTCCAGGTTAAATCGGTCGAAGAAACGTTCCAGTTAATAAATGAACAAATTCTCCCCTTAACTGAAAAGGTGAAGAAGCCACTATTTGAAGCGCTTCATTTCGTTTTAGCTGAAGATGTTTTTGCGTTAGAAAATGTTCCTGATTTTCGTCGTTCTACGGTAGATGGATTTGCAGTAAAGGCGCGGGATACGTTCGGTTCTTCAGAAAATATGCCGGGGTTTTTGACACTTGTAGGGGAAGTTCATATGGGAGAGGCTCCATCACAAGTTATCCAGGCTACTGAGGCAATGTATGTACCGACAGGCGCGATGCTTCCTGAAGGAAGTGATGCGGTTGTCATGATCGAGCATTGCGAGAATATGAGTGGGCTCCTGAATGTTTATCGTCAATCGGCTCCAGGTGAAAATGTGATTTCGGTTGGAGAAGATATGAAAAAAGGTGAGCTTCTTTTAGCAAAAGGAACTAAGCTTCGTGCCCAAGAACTAGGAGCACTTGCTTCACAGGGAATTACAGAGGTTTCTGTCATTCGTAAACCAGTCATTGGTTATTTATCTTCTGGTGATGAAATTCTTCCAATTGAAGCGAAAGCGCTTGCTCCAGGTGAGATTAGAGATATGAATGGCATAACAATTGGTGCACTTGTAAAAGAATGGGGTTTCTCGTTTGAATACGGTGGCATTGTGAAGGATAATCGTGAGGAATTCGAGCGGAAAGCGAAAGAATTGTTGGCAAAAACAGATTGCTTAGTCGTTTCTGGGGGAAGCTCAGTTGGTGCAAAAGACTATTCCGTCGACGTTATTCAGTCACTTGGTGAGCCTGGTGTCTTTGTACATGGTATCTCGATCAAACCAGGAAAGCCGACCATTCTATCAATGGCAAAAAATAAACCTGTTATCGGCTTACCAGGCCATCCAGCATCGGCAGTTATTATCTTCCGTCTGTTTGGTAAAGCAATCTTAGAACAGCTTCAAGGTGCATCTAAAAAAGAAAGACAGTTGACTTTTGCTAAAGTGACTAAAAACATTCCTTCTGCAACAGGCAGAACAGATTACGTGAGAGTCCGACTATTTGAAGAAGATCAACAATGGTTTGCAGAACCGATATTTGGGAAATCGGGCTTGATTTCTACACTTGTTCAGAGTGATGGAATCATTGAAATTGCAGCACCAAGCGAAGGAGTTCAAAAAGGGGATCTCGTTCCAGTCAGATTATTATAATGAGTAGATAGGTATCGGCGCTTTATGCTTTTTTAGATATATATAGTGTATCAACTTCAAGTTAGATAAATGCAGGGATTGAAGAGCATAGCGCTTTTCTAGATAGGGGTTATAAATATGACATCTTTTCATTTTAAAAGGAAGGTATACTTGCAGGACGAGCCCCGCCTCGAGGCTAAGAAGCAGATGCTTTCTCATTTTCAGCCAAATAGAAAAATAGAGTGGGTAAATAGCGCGAATTCACTAGGGAGAGTGACGGCAGAGCCTGTTTATGCGAATTATTCCATGCCACAGTATCATGCATCAGCAATGGATGGTATTGCTGTATGCGCGGAAAATACCTACTCGGCTCACGAACAAAATCCTATTCAGTTAAAACGAAATGAAGATTTTATTTATGTTGATACGGGAAATCAAATCCCCTCGCCATTTGATGCCGTCATCATGATTGAAAATGTAGAAGAACTAGACGAAAATACGGTGGAAATCATTGAACCTGCTTCTCCATGGCAGCATATTCGCCCTATCGGTGAGGACATTGTTCAAGAGGAAATGCTTTTTCCTCAAGGACATATTATTCGACCTGTCGATATCGGTGTTTTACTTGCATCGCGCTCGATAACAGTTCCAGTGATCCAAAAACCAGTCGTGACGGTCATTCCAACCGGAAATGAACTTGTCGAGGCAAATGGCTCAGCAGATCCTGGCAAATTAGTTGAATTTAATGGTGCAACGATCTCAAATTACATACATGAATGGGGCGGGGAGCCTCGTCTACATCCAATAGTGAAAGATGAGCCTGAGCAAATAAAAAGCGTGCTCTTAGAAGCAGCAGAGAAATCGGATATTGTTGTTATTAATGCAGGTTCATCTGCTGGTTCCAAAGACTATACGGTTCATATTATTGAAGAAATTGGCGAAGTATATACACATGGTGTAGCAACGAGACCAGGAAAACCTGTCATTATTGGTAAAATTAATAGCACCATTATTATAGGCGTTCCCGGCTATCCAGTATCAGCTTATCTAGCGCTTGAATGGTTTGTACGGCCTTTGATTTGCGAGTATTTACAAATTGCAGAACCCAAAAGGCAAACATTAAAGGTAAAATTAGGACGTCGCATTGTTGGAACAATGGGAGCTGAAGATTTTATCCGTATGAATGTTGGCTTTGTAAACGGAGAATTTATTGCTAATCCTCTTTCAAGAGCAGCTGGCGTAACGATGTCTTTAGTTCGTGCAGACGGACTTCTTGTTATTCCATCAACCCAGCTTGGGTATGAACAAGGGGAATATGTAGAATTAGAATTATTAAAACCTCTTGAGGAAATTAAAGATTCGATTGTTTTTATTGGAAGTCACGATTTAACGATCGATATTCTCTCTTCTCAATTGAAAAAAGTGAAAAAAACCGCTAAGCTAATGTCGTCCCATGTGGGGAGCTTAGCAGGGATTATGGCCATTAAAAAAGGGGAAGCTCATGTTGCAGGAATCCACCTTTTAGATCCTGATACAAAGGAGTATAATACATCTTATATTAAGAAGTTTTTAGCAAATGAAGATGTTGTCCTCTATCCATTTTTAAAACGAAAACAAGGCTGGCTCTTGCCAGAAGGCAATCCACTTCAAATAAACACAGTTAAAGATATTAATGAAAAGCAGGCTCAATTCGTCAACCGTCAGAAAGGTGCAGGCACTAGAATCCTTTTTGATTTGCTTTTAAGAGAAGCGGGCTTAAATGCGGACGAAATAGTTGGATATGACCGTGAAATGTTCTCGCACTTAAGTGTCGCAGCAGAGGTTAAAGGAAATCGCAAAGCTTGCGGTTTAGGAATCTATCCAGCAGCACGGTCAATGGGACTTGATTTTATCCCAGTAGCCGATGAGCATTATGATTTATTAATGACAAGAGCCTTCTTTGAAAGTGAGCAAGGACAATCTATAATAGATGTTATTCAGTCTGAGGAATTTAAAGAAAATGTAGAGAAAATTGGCGGATATTCCATCGAAGTAAAACCAGAGCCAATCTATTTCAAAAACTAAGGGTGATAATATGTACCAAATATCGAAGGAACCAATCGTGATTCAGGAAGTAGTTGATAAGGTTGTTCAGCGTGAAGCAGGAGCGATTGCAACCTTTATCGGAACGGTTCGCGAACTGACTCATGGCAAAAAAACGCTCTATCTTATTTATGAAGCATATGAACCAATGGCTATAAAAAAGCTTGAGCAAATCGGTGAAGAAGTAAAGCAAAAATGGCCAGGAGCAGAAGTAGCCATAACTCATCGTGTCGGAAAATTGGATATTACAGATATTGCAGTTGTGACGGCAGTTTCAACACCACACCGTGCAGCTTCATATGAAGCGAGCCGCTATATCATTGAACGAATTAAAGAGATTGTCCCTATTTGGAAAAAAGAGCATTGGGAAGATGGCGAGGAATGGGTTGGCAATCAGCTTGAAACAGTAGCATATCCAAAAGGAAAACCAGAGGAGAAGGACTTAAATGAATAAAATTCTATTTTTTGCTCATTTACGGGATGTTGCAGGTCAAGATGCGATTGAAATGGATGCAAAAGGCATAACAGTTGCTGAATTGAAACAAAAAATTACAGAGAAATATGAAGCAGCTAACCTAGAGAATGTGATGACTGCTATCAATGAAGAATTTGCTTCCGATGATGAAGTGATTCAAGCAGGAGATTTAATCGCCTTTATTCCCCCTGTAAGTGGAGGCTGATTAGAGAGGGGTTAGAGCAATGAACGAAAGATATTCTAGGCAAATTTTATTCCCGTCGATTGGAAAAATCGGACAGGAGAAAATTCGTTCAAAGCATGTACTAATGATTGGTGCTGGAGCTCTTGGTTCTGGGAATGCAGAAATGCTAACGAGAGCAGGAGTAGGGAAACTAACGATTATCGACCGTGATTATGTAGAAGAATCGAATCTCCAAAGACAGCAGCTCTATACAGAGCAGGATGTTGCCGATAAAATGCCCAAAGCAGCAGCTGCTGCGAAAAGGCTGCGTGAAATAAATTCAGAAGTTCATATTCATCCGATTGTTACCGATGCGACGCCTGAATTATTAGTCGATCTCCTTGGTGATGTCGATTTAATAATTGATGCAACGGATAATTTTGAGACGAGAATGATGATCAATGATCTTTCTCAAAAGTATCGGATTCCGTGGATTTACGGAGCTTGTGTGGGCAGCTTTGGAATGAGTTTAACCATTATTCCGGGCAAAACCCCTTGTTTAAATTGCTTGTTGAAGAAAATCCCGATACAAGGGTTAACATGTGATACAGGTGGCATTATCGCGCCAGCAGCCCAAATGGCTATTTCTCATCAAGTTGCGGAAGCGTTGAAAATTCTTGTTGAAGATTGGGAAGCTGTTCGAACGTCTTTTGTCAGCTTTGACTTATGGAGAAACCAATATACAAGTATGAAGATTACGAAGGCGAAGGATGAGCATTGCTTGTCGTGTGGAGAGAATCCTACCTATCCATATTTAGACAGTGAAAACATGATGAAATCTACCGTTCTTTGTGGAAGAGATACCGTTCAAATTCGTCCACCTAAACAGGGAGAAGTTCAATTAGATGCACTGTCCAGGCAGCTGAAATCACTTGGATATCAAGTGAAGGGTAATCCTTATTTGATTTCAGTAGAGATGGATGAGCAACGTCTCGTCATATTTAATGACGGACGGGCACTTATTCATGGTACGAAGGATTTAACACAAGCAAAAGCAATCTATCAGCGTCTACTTGGTTAGAACGAAGTCCCTTTTCACTCATGTGGAGAGGGATTTTTTTGCGTTATGCGCGAATCTGTCGGGATATGCACGATTTCTGAGATATATGCGCGATTTTGTTGGGATATGCACGATTTCTGAGATATATGCGCGATTCTGTTGGGATATGCGCGATTTCTAAGATATATGCGCGAATCTGTCGGGATATGCACGATTTCTGAAATATATGCACGCTTTCCAGAATTCAAGTAAGTTTCTTCAATCGTATATATCACTACGTTCATGTTATAATAATTGTGGAATAATTTAGGGAATGATGAAGATGACAAAAAGAATCGATTGTTTTAAGTGTGAATTTTTTTATGTTACATGGGATAATCGTTATCCAAAGGGGTGTAAAGCTTTTCAATTTAAGACAGCGGGATTGCCTTCAGTAGAGGTTCTTCGTGCATCTGGTCAGCCATGCTTACGATTCTCGAAAAAGATGAATGGCGAAAAGTAGAGGTGAAAGGATTGAACATTTCCGTAAATCAATTATTATCGAAAATGGAAAGCGAATTAATAGAAGCCAGAGCGAGCAGAGATGGTGCTCAAATGCGCGAGAAAGTATATGCGATTAAATCATTATGTGATTTAATTTTAGAGACACCATTGTCTTCTACTATGAAAACAAATGACACTACCTCAAATGTTCAGCTGGCTGCTCGCCCATTAGCAACGAATGACAACCAATTACAAGTGGATGAAGCAAATGGGGATTCGATCTTTGATTTTTAACTAAGTAAATGCGAATAGAATAAGAGGGATGGGGATTAGGATTATGAAAGTATTTATTATTCTTGGGGCATTAAATGCCTTTTTATCCGTGGCATTAGGAGCTTTTGGAGCACATGGACTTGAAAAAATGGTTGAACCGAAGTATTTGGAAACTTGGAATACGGGTGTTCAGTATCAGATGTTTCATGCGGGAGGCCTATTAATTATTGGCGTATTGCTTAGTAAGTTACCAGGTAATGCCCTTCTTTCTTGGTCAGGCTGGTTCATGTTAATCGGTATTATCATTTTCTCAGGGAGTTTATATGTATTGGTGTTAACGAAAATAGGGGTATTAGGCGCCATTACACCGATTGGCGGCGTATCGTTCCTAGTTGCTTGGGTTTTATTGATTATCGCAGCAGTAAAGCATATGTAAGGGAAGATAATAGAAAAACGCTATATATAAAAAGCTTTGGCACCATTTCCGTGCCAAAGCTTTTTTACAAATTATCTTGGATTATATTGCGATAATGAACCTGGAAGTCCCATTCCGAAATGTGGCTCGTATTCAACTTCCTCGTTAAACACGACATAATTTACGTAAACCATTAGGATTAAATATCTTTTTCCTGTTTGCGGATCACTTATGATGACGTGATCTCGTCCTGCTGCTTCTATAATACCTTCGAATGCCTGTTGGGTAGCATTTTTATCTCCTTCAAATGTTGCGTATACAGTGACAAGCTTTCCTTTGTTCAGACGTAGGATGTTTTCGATATAAGACTGTTCGATCGGGAGCATTCCAGGAATCTGTATACTCGGTGAAGAAGGTGTCATTGTACCTGGTACTGGACCTATGGCACCCGGTGGGTAAGCTGGTGCTACTTGAGGCTGAGGCTGAACCCCATAAGCTTGTTTTTGTACATTTCCGCCTGTAGGTTGTTGATACCCGTAATAGGGTGTTGTTCTGTAATCAATATTTTGATAATAGTTTGGTTGATTCACTACTTTCCCTCCTTAATAATCAATAGAATAACAGCGTATTAGAACCATATTTAAAATGTTCAAAAAGCATAGCTAGATGAAATGACTCACTAATTAATTCGTATGTGACGGCCTGTTTTTTTATGACAATTAAGAGGGGAAAATAGAAAAACTCTCAGCCACACTGCCGAGAGCAAAAAGGATTAATTAACATGTAGGAATTGAGACACTTTATCTTCTTCAAGCAAGTTACCAACGAAGAAGGAACCAAATTCTCCGTAGCGAGCACTTACTTCATCAAAACGCATTTCATAAACGAGCTTTTTAAAATGAAGCGCATCATCAGAGAATAAAGTTACGCCCCATTCGTAGTCATCAAAGCCGACAGATCCTGTAATAATTTGTTTGACTTTTCCAGCGTAAGTACGGCCAATCATACCGTGGCTATACATCATCTTGCGGCGGTCTTCCATCGGGAGCATGTACCAGTTATCATTGCCTTGACGACGCTTGTCCATTGGATAAAAGCACACATGCTTTGCTTTTGGCAAAATTGGATATAGGCGTGCAAGGATTTCTGGGCTCTTATATGGATCTTGATCAGATGGTAAATAGTTACTTAGTTCAACGATAGAAACATAGGAATAAACAGGAACCGTATATTCTGCTAGTTTTGATTTATTAAACTCAGTTTCAATTTCGTTTATTTCCTCTAAAGTCGGTCTTAATATCATCATCATAAAATCAGCTTTTTGACCAACAATGGTATATAAGGCATGGCTTCCTTTTTTCTCGCTTTGAGTCGTATTCCACTTATCGATAAGGGATAGAAACTCATGGATGGTTGCTTGGCGTTCATCGTTAGATAACAACTTCCAGGTTGTCCAATCGATTGCGCGGAAGTCGTGCAAACAATACCAACCTTCCAGCGTTTTTGCTACTTCACTCATTCTACGCTCACTCCTAAATATGTACTAAAAAACCCTATTCAAATTACACCATAACTATATCATAGTTTTTCCCATTTACATCAGAGGAACACTTGTAAATAGAAAAGAGATTGTTCAGATTTTGACGAAATTGTGGAATTTATCACAGTTTTTTGTATAAATGATACTTTATTGCTTCATAATTAGAAAGAACTAAGAGACCATCCATTCGATGGATAAAATATCTTGAAATTTTACATGCAAGGGGTATTCTAAAAGGGGATAAAAGGAGGATTTAGGATGAGTGATTTATTTAATGAGTTAAAAGAAAAACTAAACGGGGAAAATGTAAAGATAGTTTTTCCCGAGGGATTAGATGAGCGAGTATTGTCCGCAGCAGGTAGATTAGCAGCAGAAAAACTAATTACGCCGATTTTAATTGGAAACATCCAAGCGATTGAGGCGAAGGCAAAAGAATTGGGACTTTCATTAGAAAATGCTGAAATATACGATCCTAGCAATTATGCTATGTTTGATGAATTAGTTGCTGCTTTTATAGAGAGACGTAAAGGTAAAGAGACCGAAGAGGAAGCTCGTAAAATTTTACTCGATGAAAACTACTTTGGTACCATGCTTGTCTATACAGATAAGGCAGATGGGCTTGTGAGTGGAGCTGTCCATTCTACTGCAGACACGGTCCGCCCGGCTCTGCAAATTATTAAAACAAAGGAAGGCATCAAGAGAACATCAGGTATATTCGTTATGGTTCGAGAAGATGAAAAATACATCTTTGCGGATTGTGCGATCAATATTGCTCCCGACAGTAACGATTTAGCTGAAATTGCTATTCAGAGTGCAAAAACAGCCAAAATGTTTAATATTGAGCCGCGAGTTGCCATGCTCAGTTTTTCCACAAAAGGTTCAGCTGTATCAGAAGAAACAGAGAAGGTGATCGCTGCTATGAAAGAGGCAAAATCACGAGAGCCACAATTAATAATTGACGGTGAATTTCAATTTGATGCAGCTATCGTTCCTTCTGTTGCAGCGAAAAAAGCGCCTGATTCTGTGATTAAGGGAGATGCAAATGTATTCATTTTTCCGAGCTTAGAAGCTGGAAACATCGGATATAAAATCGCCCAACGACTTGGAAGATTTGAGGCAGTTGGTCCTATTTTACAAGGATTAAATCGACCTGTTAATGATTTGTCTCGTGGCTGTAATGAAGAGGATGTCTATAAATTAGCCATTATTACAGCAGCACAAACGTTAAGCCAGTAAGTTGCTTTATTATTTACAAATCTAGATACATAAGTAAGATAAATTAGATTTAACATAGAGGAGAAGAATATGCATGATTTATTGCTTCAGGAACAGTGGAGGGTTATCGATCAGTCCGTTTTAGGTAAGCATTTCCGTGCGCTATATTCCTTCGGGATGGATGACACGTTATGCGCTGCTGTGGGCGGTGGGATTGCCCCACCTACGGCAAGGTCATGGGTTCATGATAGGACAATTGTTTTGGGAATTCAGGATACAAAGCTTCCACATTTAAAGGAAGGCTTAGAGTGGTTGCAAAATCAGGGGTATGATGTGATTGTAAGAAATTCTGGTGGGCTTGCAGTTGTGTTAGATGAAGGGGTGTTAAATGTAACACTTGTCTTTCCAGAGAGTGAAAAAAGCATTGAGATTAATCGAGGCTATGATGCGATGTGGCTGCTCATTCAAGAAATGTTTTCAGATTTTAATAAACCGATTGAAGCTCGGGAGATTGTAGGATCCTATTGTCCAGGTAGCTATGATTTAAGTATTGAAGGTAGAAAGTTTGCTGGAATTTCTCAAAGACGTATTCGCAGTGGGATTGCTGTACAAATCTATTTATGTATGAATGGAAGTGGAAGTGCCCGTGCGAAAGTTATCGAGCAATTTTATGCAATATCAAAGAAAAATATAGAAACGAAATTTCAGTATCCTACGATTAAGCCAGAAGTAATGGCTTCATTAGAAGAGCTTTTACAAAATGATTTCACGATTTCCGACATTATGCTTCGCTTTCTTAAAGTAATGAAAAATAAAGCGAATCATCTCTATATGGGTGAATTAACAGCTGATGAAGCAAGCCTTTTTGAAGCGTATTATAGTCGGATTACGGAACGAAATAATAAAAGTTTAGCTGAATTATAATAGTGAATGCTTTATAGGTTTAAAAAAAGGGCTGTTCGTTTTTAAAATGTACCCTATGGAGTAGACACTTTGAAAAAAGTGCTCTCTATAGGGTACTTTTTTTGTATACTTTAATAACACAACTAGAGCCATACTGGAGACGGAGAAACATGAGTAAAAAGACTTTTACAGAGAAAGAGATCGTAATTCTATCTAACATCCCCTATGTTAAAT
>JAEWIG010000252.1 GCA_023387295.1 Bacillota bacterium
TGCCCATCAGGCTATCATGCCCGCCCCTCAATGTAAATTCGAAATAATCTTAGCTCGCTATACAAGTTTTATGAATAAGTTGAAAATCATTGATGACACTTTTACACAATATAAAGGACTTGACTAAAATAGTAGTGGATTTGTCCAATAGAAGTCTTCCCTAGTCCAAAATAAATGGTAAAATTAACTTATTATACTAGGGGGGATAACCTTGAAAAAATACTTTCTAATGATTACTGCTATTTTATTATTTCTATCAATGAACCCCGAAAAATCACAGGCTGCTACTGTCTATTGGGATGGAATTGAACTAAAAAAGGGTCAGATTGGTCGAGTAACGGTCTTAAAGCCTATTAATCTATGGAAGAGAACAGAAAATGGTCTCCAGTTTGAAAGACTTCTTCAAGAAGGAGAAAGATTTAGAGTCTATCGAATGGATGATCAATATGGTGGTCAGTACGGTGTTGGCGGAGATTACTATATTACAAAAATGAATGATCGTATATCCTATGAAACGCCATCCCAATTAAAAAGAAAGTTGCTTGACTGTGATCAAGATTGTTTAGTTGAGATGGTTCTGAAATTACCAACTGAAAAATATGACAACACTGCCGTTAATCAAATAAAAGAACGTTTAAAAGCATTACCAGAAACGATGCTGGTCGACCTTATTAGCTTTGATGTACATATGATTCTAGTAAATGGTCCCATTACCGACGTGAAGGAATACTCACATCTAAAAGGTGCTGTTCCAAGAGGATGGGAGAATACGAATAAAACCTGGGATGATGTTCCTGGTGTAGGTGGAAGTAAAACGGTTGTCGTCCGTATCGGTTATAGCGAAAAAGGAAATGGTCACGGCTCGATTAACCTAGAATTGCACGAATTAGCCCATTCCATTGATGGAATTCTTAAGAATCAACTTTCTTCTACCTCTGCTTTTCGTACAGTATGGAACGCTGAGAAAAGAAAGCTCTTTCCGGAGGAGGAATATTTCCATCATTACCCTGAGGAATATTTTGCTGAGGTCTTTGCCTTATTTTATCGAGACGAAACTTCACGTGAAAAATTAAAAAAATTTGCACCCTTAACCTACCAATTTATCAAAAATATGAAGTAGAAGAAGCTGTCCAAAAGTCGACTTTTCGACGCTGGAACAGCTCTTTTTTTCTGTGTAATGTTAAATCGTCGTAGGTTCCATTGAACAAGCCTCGATGTACGAAGTAATCGTAAGCGCAGAGAAATGAAGCCGACGACATTTACATAGCATCCTTGGGAGTAGATGCTCGTGTTAGTAGTGTAAAACCAAAATCGTCGTTTTGGTACATTGAACAAGCCTCGACGTTAACGAAGTAATCGTAAGCGCAAAAAAATGAAGCCGACGACATTTCCCTAACATCCATGGGAACAGATGCCCATGTTAATGGTGTAATAACAAATTCATCTTCGGATTCATTAGAAAAATCCTGGATTTCTAATAGAATTTTAGTCCAATAGTCGTTTTATAAGGTAAAATGTCCAATTTTTAGATAAAGTGTCATATAATAATAGAATAGTATATTGAAGGAGAGGAATAATGAGTAAAAAATGGATTGTTAATTTAGTCGTTGTTGCAGCTTTGATTTTTGGACTTAATTCTCCGGCTCAAGCGAGTGAGCCAAAAGTTTACTGGGATGGACTTCTTATGGTTAAAGGACAAGTCGGTAAAATAAAAGTGCTTAAACCTATTAATCTCTGGAAAAGAGATGGAGATAAACTTGTATTCACTCGAGTATTAAAACCAGGTGAACAATACCGAGTCTATCGATATGATAATCTTCATGGTGGTCAATACGGACTTGGTGGAGGCTATTATATTACCAAAATACCTGGTTTAGTGGATTATCGTACGCCTTCCAAGAAGAAGTTGGCTGAGCTAGAAGCTGCTTACGGCGGTGGCGGTGGTAACAGTGGTAACAGTACAACCAAGCCAGTTGGAAAACTGTCTATCGGAACGGTAACAGAGCAGAAATCTAAAAATCTAGCTCCTGGAGTAACGGAAACACAGCTATCTGTTGATAGTAATCGTGGAAAGCAAAAGATTTATACAGTAGAGTATGATGGAAAAACAGAGAAAATAAGCTTAGAAACATCCTTGGCAAAGGGACAATTATTCGGATTCGAAACCGTTTCGAGCCAAGCAAAAAATGCTCAAACTGCTGATAAACATGTAGTAGCTGGAATTAATGGGGATTACTTTGACAAAAATGGTCATCCGATCGATTTAATGATTCAAAAAGGGGAAATTGTCTCTACGAGTCAGACTCCTATTAATCAATTAGCCGTTTTCGGTGTGACAAAAGAGGGTAAACCATTAATCGGAAGCCCTGAACTAAACCTATCTGTACAAATAAATGGTCAGAATACATACCAAATTAACTCTGTAAACCGAGCTAGAGCAGCTAATCATCTTGTTCTTTACACACCTTCATTCACAAGCTCTACAAGAACAAATGCGCTTGGTACTGAGGTTGTTGTGAAAATTGATTCGGGTCAGCTGAACGGACATAGTGTGTTAACGGGAACGGTTTTAAGAGTGGTCCAAAATGCTGGGGACGAACCATTAAATGATGGAGAATTTATTCTATCTGGTCATCATTTTGCAAGTGATTTTTTACAAACTGTCAATGAAGGAGATACCGTTGAGGTAAAAGCGGAATTTTCTTCTCCTGAGTGGAATCAAGTAGTAGAAGCCATTAGCGGCCGCTATCATTTAGTAAAGAATGGTTCAATTGTTTCACAGGATGTCCCAGGTGTACATCCAAGATCAGCGATTGGAATAAAAGCCGATGGTGGCATTGTAACAGCGGTCATTGACGGTCGCCATAATGGTACTAGTGTCGGGGTTACTCTAGCGGAAATGGCTTCTGTTATGAAGGATCTTGGTGCTGTTAACGCCTTTACGTTTGATGGGGGCGGCTCGTCAACAATGGTAACAAGAGATCATGGTGATGAACAGACATCTGTTATAAATCGTCCTTCAGATGGAAGAGAGCGTGCTGTTTCCAACTCCTTATTATTCATTAGCCATTGGCTGAAAGGTCCACTTCATCAGCTTGTGGTCAATCCAGCAGAAATTACTCTTTTTGCAGGAGCGACATATAAGGATTTAGGTATTAGTGTGAAGGGAATCGATCAGTTCTATAATGCGGTGCCGATTTCACAGTCAGTTGCATTTAGCTCTCCAGCATTAAAGAAAAATGCGGATAATAGCTATACAGTAGCTACAAATTTAAGCAATAGTGAGATTGTTGCTTCAGTAGGAAACTTTAGCAGAAAAATTAAACTAAACATTATTAACACGCTTGAAAGTATCCAAATTGATGAAAAAGATATTATTGTAGAAAATAATAGCCTTTACAAAATTCAACTAAAAGGGATTTATAAAGGAAAAACAGTCATTACGGATCCAGCTTTATTCAAGTGGAGTGTTACGCCTAATATTGGAACGATAAATAATAAAGGTGAATTTAAAGCTGGTACTGCAAAGGGAACAGGAGTTATTACGGTTTCTCATGGAAAAGTGTCGACAACGATTAATGTAACGGTTGGGACTCCAGAACCGATTCTACTTGAAGGCTTTGAAAACGGAGTAGGTAATTACAAGGCTTCAGGAGCAAGATATAAAAATGTTAAAATTGAAGAAAGTAGTACATTTAGTAAGACTGGTAAAAAGTCCATCAAGCTTAGCTATGATTTTACAGGGACAGAAGGTACTTCAGGAGCTTATGTAGATGCGATTAAGCCTATTACTATAAAAGGTAGCCCAAAGAAAATTGGTATGTGGGTTTATGGTGATGGACAAGGCCATTGGTTAAGAATGCAGCTAAAAGATGCGAAGAATACAGATATTCAGCTTGATTTCACAAAGAATTTAGATTGGAATGGCTGGAAGTATGTTGAGGCAAGTGTTCCTGAAGGACTTACAACACCATTAAGAATTGAGGCTCCAGTCCGCTATATGGAAGTAAGTAACTCCAATAAAAATAGCGGTGAGATTTACATTGATCAAATCCAAGCTGTGTATAAATAAATATAACTCCATGTAAAAAATTGTTATCAGTATTGGTTTGATTTGTCATTTCTGATATGGTACGCTATAAAAAGCTGATTTAAGCTTGTATATATTTTATAGAAAATCACGAGACCCTTTTCGTTGGAGGGAAAAGAATGTCATTAAGTTCGAATTTTGATCAGATTAAAAAACAGTTTGAGAATGAACCTCTGAAAATAATTGGAGGATACAAAAGACAAGGTTGGGCTCAAAAAACGTTAGACAAAACAGCAAATGAAGATATAGAGCAAGAGCCTAAAGGCTTTGTAACAGCAAAAGCAATCCTTGAAGCAAACGATGGAAGTTACTATCCTGCATTTTTGTTAATTGACACGAAGAAAAGTGGGAAAATTAAAGATGCTTTCTTTCTTTCCGAATCACAGGATCAGTTTCATCTCATTCCTTTAGAGCTGGCTCTAGAGTTTATTGATAAAGAAGCGAATGAACTAATGCCTTTTCGGTATAGAACACTTGCAAAGATTAAAGGAGACCAATTCCAAAAAAATTGGCCTGACTTTTCCTAAGCCTTCTTATTTAGAAGGCTTTTTTCTTTGGTGAAAATTAAATCGTAGTCGGAATCATTGAACAAGCCTCGATGTTGAAAAATAGATGCATGAATTGTGTATAAAAATAGTTCTTTTGTAATATTGCTGTAACAAAACTAGGACTATTTAATAAAAATGAAATGAAAAATTGCCTGAAAATAATGTAAAATAATATCTATATTGATAGATTATGACATGTTTCATATTTTCAGGAGGTAAGGATGAAAAGATTAGCGAAAGTAGTCATAACGGCTTCATTGTTATTACCAGCTTTTTTCGGAGCGGACAAAGCAAGTGCTTCAAGTATACATA
Source organism: Bacillota bacterium (assembly GCA_023387295.1). GTDB lineage: Bacteria > Bacillota > Bacilli > Bacillales > Cytobacillaceae > Cytobacillus. The sequence continues at coordinate 4,951 of JAEWIG010000252.1, forward strand.
ATGAAATGATTGATTTTAGCAAGACGTTAATTGGAACTCCTTATCTTGGAGGAGGCTCTACTCCTAGTGGATTTGATTGTTCTGGGTTTGTGAAATACGTTTTTGATAAGTTTGATCTTGATGTTGCAAGGGTTTCAGCAGATCAATACAATAGTAGTAAAGCAGTGGTAAAGGGAGAATTACTACCGGGCGATTTAGTGTTTTTTGTTACAGCAGGGAAAGGACGTATATCTCATTCAGGTATTTATATCGGTGAAAATCAATTTATCCATTCTGATTCAACAAAAGGCGTTAAGATTAGTAATTTAGAGACTGAACGTTATTGGAAGAATGCATATTATGGTGCTTCACGTAATATTGATGCTCCGATTGAAGAAGAAGGTAAATTCCACGGTATTGAGATTAAAGAAGGACAGCTGGGAGTCATTGAAGTTCATAAATCTATCAATCTATGGAAACGTGATAAGGATAATAACTTAGTAGTAGATAAAGTACTTAATCCAGGAGAAAAATTCCGAGTGTATACATATGATAAGGAGCATGGCGGGCAATTCGGCTTAGGAGACGGACTTTACGTTACGGATATGAATTCACATATTTCATTTCATTCACTAGAACAGGTTGCTAGTAAATAATTAATAAAAAGGGCTTGAAGAAAAACATTTGTTTTTCTTCAAGCCCTTTTTTATGTGGAAATTAAATCGTCGTCGGTTTCATCGAACAAGCCTCGATGTACGAAGTAATCGTAAGCGCAGTGAGATGAAGCCGACGACATTTAGCAATAATTATGATTGTTTCACATCAACATTAGCTGATTGTGGTACATAGGTCTTCCAATTTGATAGGTCCACATTTTCTTTTGTTATCATCGATTCTGGAAAAACGAAAGTCCATGGCTTACATGTTTGGCTCTTAATTTCGAGATCATTTAATCCAAAGCCTGCTTGAGCAACAATCTCTCCAGACGCATCCTCAAACACTAACGGAAGGTTTTCGATAAGGATGCTGCGGTTACTCGCGTTGCGAATTAATAAGGTAGTTGCAAGACCTTTACCTTCTAGGATATTCGCTTCTAATCCCATGAAGTTAACCTCGCCATCTTTAAGAGGCGGAAGGTTTTTTACAATGTTTTCAAGATGAGCTAATTGTTCTTCATTCAAAGATTCTTTCCAACTATCTTCTAGATCAAGTGGAAGAGAGTCGCTAGTCTTTTTCTTTAATTCAAAGACTAGTTGCCAGCCTTTTTTCGGAAGCTTCTCGACTAGTTTATGCTCATTTTCGAAAAGGAATCTCCAAGGTCTACATGCTTTAGAAGGAAGCTCTCCGAAAAGGTCCATTTCAAAGCTCTTTCTAGCCAAAGGTTTATTGTCTGTGTCAACAAGAACAAGGTCGATGACTTCGAACGAAATGGCTTGTGGCAAGGAGCTTCTTAAAAAAGCTGTTACCACAAATCCATCTTCATATTCATAGAGGTTAATCCCGTTAACCTGAAGCTGATTTGGTTGAAGTAATGGTAGCTTTTGATGATTATATTGAAACACATATTTTTCTTGTGCAGATAAGTCCCAATCAGGATGATAAGAAAGTATAGTCTTTATTCCTTTTTCTTTCGTACTCTTTTTATTACTCATTAAGAAAGCCACCTTTGATAAAAATTATTAATCTAAAAATTGTAGGATATACGTTTTCGCTTGCTTGCTAATTTGGGCGTCTAATTCTGTTAAATAGTGAAGGAATTCGTCATAGGCTTCACGTTCATATAAGCGATAAGGGTCCTCTTGTCCGTATCCGCGTATCCCAATGCCTTCCCTCATATGGAATAATAATTCCATATGAACAACCCAGGAACGATCGAGAGTTTGTAAGTACATATTCCTGATCTGGTGCTGAAAGTCTTCGTTACTTTCAAGCTTTTCTAACTGCAACAGAAGGTTGTTATGAAGTTCTTCCACCTTTTCTTGAATGACCGGAAGCTCAGCTCCTTTTAAGTCGATAGGTGAGAAAGGAAGACTACCAAATACTAATGTCAATTCTTCGTAAAGACCTTCAACTGGCCAATCTTCCATTAATACATTTTCAGGACAATATGTTTCAAGAAGCTTCTGAATATGGTTGCTTAATGCTTCTTTCAATAATTCATTAAAGTTTGAGATGGAAAGGAAGTCATTACGTCTTTTGTAAATAATTTTTCTTTGCTGATCGACGATATCATCTAATTTTAATAAATGGTTTCGAGAAGAGAAATGAGCACCTTCGACAATACTTTGTACCTTTAAAACAAACTTAGTCGGATTAGGTGAGATAATTAATCCATCTTCATCTGTTTTAATCTTCTTCTTCCATCGATCCATTTCATCCTTATCATAGCTATTAAATATATCATCCGTGATCGAGATAATGAACTTAGTTGAGCCAGGGTCACCTTGTCTACCTGAACGGCCTTTCAGCTGCATATCAATTCGAGCGCTTTCGTGTAATTCAGTTCCAATAATTTGCAGGCCGCCTAGCTCTTTTACTCCTTCGCCTAGAAGGATATCTGTACCACGTCCAGCCATATTCGTTGAAAGCATGACTTTATTTTTTTGCCCTGCTTGAGAAATGATCAATGCTTCATCTTCTTCTGTTTTTGCATTTAGAACTTGATGAGTAATGCCTGCTTTTGTTAAAAAAGCAGATAATTTCTCTGATTGCTCAATGGAAGTTGTCCCAATCAATACAGGTCGACCAATTTTATGGAACTTCGAAACTTCATCAACGATCTTTTTCACTTTTGATTCGTAGTCAATATAAACAATTGGATCTTCGTCTTGGCGAATGTTTGGTTTATTCGTCGGAATTGCAACAACTCTTAAATTATACGTTTCCCAAAACTCTTGTTTTGCAGGAAGAGCACTGCCTGTCATACCTGAAAGTGTCTTGTACATCCTAAAGTAATTTTGAACGGTAATGGATGCCTGTGTTTGGTTTTCTTCTTTTATTGTAACGCCTTCTTTTGCTTCGATCGCTTGATGAAGGCCGTCACTGAATGTACGCCCTTCCATAATTCTTCCAGTAAATTGGTCAACAAGCATAATTTGGTCGTTTTTAACAATGTAATCAACATCTTTACGCATGATGACATGGGCTCTTAACGATTGCATAATGTTATGAAGTAACTCCCGATGCTCTGCATCATAAAGATTTTCAAGTCCGAAAGCTTCTTCAAATGCAACGGCACCATTTTCCTCTAAGACAATTTGCTTTGTTTCAGGGAAGAATTGGTATTGATCTCCATCTTCGAAATCCTTCACAATTTCAGAAGTAATTTGGAAAAGCTCTGTTGCAATGTCTGATTTGCTAGCGATGATTAACGGTGTTCTCGCTTCATCTATTAAAATACTATCGATTTCATCAACAATGGCAAAATGAAGAGGTCTTTGTACTTGGTCTTCAAGCTCAGTAACCATATTATCTCGTAAATAATCGAATCCGAATTCGGTACCAGTTCCATATGTAATATCTGCATTGTAGGCTTCTTTTTTCTCAGATTCAGAGATCTGTGAAATGTTCAATCCGACATTAAGACCGAGAAATTTAAATATTTGACCCATTTGCTCAAAGTCACGATTAGCCAAGTATTCATTGGCGGTAATAATATGTACACCTTTTCCTTCTAATGCCCTTAGGTAACTTGGGAGTGTAGCGACAAGTGTTTTTCCTTCTCCGGTTTGCATTTGTGCAATTCCGCCTTCAAGAAGGACAAGCCCCCCAACTAATTGAATATCGTAGTGACGGAGGCCCAGAACACGTTTAGAAGCTTCTCTTACAACGGCAAAAGCTTCTTCTTTAATATCAAAAATGGAAGCTCCTTCTGAAAGCTTCTCTTTAAAATATTGAGTAGTGTCTTTTAGTTCTTCATCACTTAATGCTGATACTTTTTCTTCAAGCTCATTAATATTTTGTGCGTGCTTATATAGACGTTTTAGTTCGGCTGAATCCTCATTAAATATCCGCTTCATTAAAGATAGCATGTTGTTCTCTCCTAAAACTTTTATTCTAGCTAAATTATAACATATAATGTAGTATAATATAATTTGTGCAAATAATTGCAGTAAATTTTTTACAAAAACTATGAATCTTTGCAATTAGCTGTAACTATTTTCGATAATAATCGTCAAATTTAGAGGATACTACCATTTTAGGTCGAAATAATATAAAGACTTTATGCTGAAAGAGGTGATACTATAAGTAACAAAATGTAATGCTGCTTTATAATTTTTCAAAAAGTGAAATTAATTGAATTCTTTCTAACTTGTGTTAGGATTAATCTGATTGTGCAAATATAAAATTCTAAGGTGATCCTATTGGAAATAAAATTTATTGCGGCATTTATTGCTGCCTTAGTGACATCGTTACTTATTACACCTCTTGTTATAAAGCTTGCCATTAAGCTGGGTGCTGTTGATAAGCCCAACCAAAGGAAAGTGCACTCGAAGATCATGCCAAGATTAGGTGGTTTAGCCATCTTTATCGGGGTACTTGCTGGCTACTTTGTAGGCGGTCTATATAATGAAAAGATTACCGGTATATCTGTAGGTGCTTTAATTATTGTCTTAACAGGCATCCTAGATGATAAGTATGAATTGTCGGCTAAATATAAACTACTTGGACAGCTTCTCGCTGCTGCGGCTGTTGTCGGCAGTGGATTAACGATTGATCATTTGACGATTCCGTTTATCGGTACATTCGATCTTGGTTTTTGGACGTATCCAATGACTGTTTTCTGGATTGTAGCTATTACAAATGCGATTAACTTAATTGATGGTCTTGATGGTCTTTCTGCAGGAATATCTGCTATTGTCATCGCCACGATCGCATTTATGGCTGGTGTTGCAGGAAAACCACTTATTTTAATGTTATCGCTCATCCTATTAGGTAGTACATTAGGCTTCCTGTTCCATAACTTTTACCCAGCCAAAATATTTATGGGTGATACCGGTGCGTTGTTTTTAGGTTACTCAATTTCAATCCTTTCATTACTTGGTTTGTATAAGAGTGTAACTTTATTTAGCTTTATCGTTCCGATTATTATATTAGGTGTTCCAGTTTTCGATACAACTTATGCAATTATTAGAAGGCTTGTGAATAAGAAGCCAATTTCGGCACCAGATAAATCTCATTTACACCATCGATTACTTGCGCTTGGATTGTCCCATCGAAAAACTGTACTATGCATTTACGGGTTTGGAATTGTTTTTAGCATTAGTGCCATACTATTCTCAACCGCAACCTTATGGGTAAGTATCTTTATTATATTTGGGCTGCTGTTAATTCTTGAAATCCTAGCTGAAACAATCGGTCTAGTACATGAGAAGTATCAGCCTGTCATAAAGATTTATCGGAAAGTTACTGGAAGGCAATAAAATGAAGGTCGTTTGTGGACGTCCCGCAAACGACTTTTTTTGAAAAGAATTTTGTTATTTGTCATCAAAAAGGATTGAAATTTATCAGTTTTTAGTTCTTTTTGTGTTAAAATAGTTGAGTATTTCATACATAAAGCTGGAGGGAATTAGCATGAAAATTCCAATGTTAGATTTAAGTGAACAATATCAAGAACTAAAGGACGAAATGCTGATTGCTTTAGACCAAGTAATGAGTTCATCCCATTTTATTTTGGGGGACAATGTAAAGAAGCTTGAAAAAGATGTGGCTGAGTATAGTAATGTTGCTCATGGTATTGGCTGTGGAAATGGTAGTGATGCGATACATATTGCTTTACAAGCAGCTGGTGTAGGACCAGGAGATGAAGTGATTACAACTCCATTTACCTTTTTCGCTACTGGGGGCTCTATTGTTCGTGTAGGAGCAACACCTGTATATGTAGATATCGATCCTGTTACATTTAATATTGATCCTTTAAAAATTGAAGAAGCGATAACTGATAAAACAAAAGCGATTATTCCTGTTCATTTATATGGTCAAATGGCTGATATGGTGGAAATTTGTAAAATCGCAGATAAGCATAATTTAGTTGTAGTGGGTGATGCTGCTCAAGCAATTGGTGCAAAGCATCATGGGAAAACAGTTGCAGAGTATGGAACGGCAGCAACATATAGCTTTTTCCCAACTAAGAATTTAGGGGCTTATGGTGACGCAGGTATGATCATGACGAATGACGATGAAGTGGCTGAAAATAGTCGTGTCATTCGCGTACATGGAAGTAAACCGAAATATTATCATCATGTGCTAGGCTATAATAGCCGTCTAGATGAGATGCAAGCTGCCGTTTTGAATGTGAAGTTTCCTCATTTAAATAAATGGAGCGAGCTTAGAAGAGAAAAGGCTGAAGTTTATACACATCTTTTAAATGAGCAATTAGGTGATTTAGTCAAAACACCTGTTGAAAAAGAAGGGAATTATCATGTTTTCCACCAATATACAATTCGTGTGGAAAAGCGTGATGAGCTTCAGGCATTTCTAAATGAACAAGGAGTGCAAACGATGATTTATTATCCACTTCCACTCCATGTCCAGCCTGTATTTAAAGATTTAGGGTATAAAGAAGGCGACCTTCCTGAATCCGAAAAGGCTGCTAAAGAGGCATTGTCTCTTCCAATGTTCCCTGAGCTTAAGCAAGAACAACAGGAATATGTTGTAGCGAAAATCAAAGAGTTTTACAACAAATAAAAAACTGAACGGAACGTCGCCGCAAGGGGGCGTTTCTTTCAGTGTTAAAAAAGGTATATTTCAAAAATTTTAAAAGGCATGGTGGTCTTGTTGGTAGAGAAAAAAAAGTTTGTCCTATATGATTACTTAGTTTTCTTTTGGAAAAAGAAAATTTTCTTTCTTATCATCCCGCTAATTTTTACATTATTAGGGTTTGGTGCATCTTATGTTGTTCCAAACGATGGGAAGTATGTTGGGAAAGCAACGATTTTTACCGGTGGAGTTAAATTAAAATCTTTGACGGATCCAGAAATTATTGTTGCGGAACATGGTTCAGATGTGAACGGCAAAATTGATGCGTATGTATCAAGTGATAGCCACGTGAAGATCAAGATATATGATGACAATAAGGAACAACTGGAAAAAGATCTGAAGAAAATGGTTTCTTCAGTGGAAAAGAGTTTACTTGATAGTTATGAGTTAAGATACAACATTACAAATGATTCAGTTGTAACCGCAGAATCCAAATTAAAGGAATTACATGATGTATTAAAAGTGACGGTTGATGAGTTAGAAAAAGGTGCCACAATTGAAACATCTACTGAATTAGCAAAAACCATTGAATGGACGCAATTGGAGATTGCAGATACTGAAGCCAAAATCTCAAGAATTAAAGGGGATTTAGCGTTCTTTGAACCACCTTCTGTCGATTTAAAACCAGTTACTACAGTCAACACTTACAAAACAGAACTTACAATAGCAGGTCTTATTCTAGGAGTGATTGGGACTGTCCTTATTCTTATGATGTGGAAGTACATCATTGAAGCTAGGAGATATAATAGCCATGATTAATTTGCAATTGTCGGTAAGGGACATATTGCAATTCAAGAAAACCGTAATCCAATTGTAACTGGCGAAGATGGAATCGCTCCTGTAAAATTAATACTGGCCATTTTAGAATCTGCTGAAACAAGGAAAAAAGTGACCTTGAATTAACGCAGATATATTCTAAGATGAAATTGATCTAAATAAAAAGGAGAAAACAAAGATGGACGTATATACATCATTAATCAATAAAATTGAAAATAAAGAAGCAGTCATTGGGGTTGTAGGATTAGGTTATGTTGGCCTTCCACTTGCAGTTGAAAAAGCTAAAGCTGGCTATAAGGTTATCGGCTTTGATGTGCAAGCTTCTCGTGTAGAACAAGTAAATATGGGAATCAATTATATTGGTGATGTTGTCGACCAGGAATTGGCGGACATGATTAAAGACGGTCGTTTAGTAGCAACGACTGATTATGCAAGAATAGCTGAAGTGGATGCAGTCGCAATCTGTGTACCAACACCGCTAGATATTTACCAACAGCCTGATACTTCCTATGTGAAAAGCTCTTCACAGGAAATTGCAAAATACGCTCATGAAGGGATGCTTGTTGTATTAGAATCAACAACATACCCTGGTACAACAGAGGAAATTGTTAAGCCTGCTCTTGAGGAAAAAGGTCTAAAAACAGGTGAGACAGTCTTTATTGCTTACTCTCCTGAACGTGTTGACCCAGGTAACAAAGAATTTAAAACGAAAAACACGCCTAAAGTTGTCGGCGGAATTACAGAAAAATGTACAAAAGTAGCTTCTGCACTTTACCGTAATGTTCTTGAAGGAAATGTATTCGAAGTTTCCTCTCCTGCGGTTGCTGAGATGGAGAAAATCTTTGAAAACACATTCCGTCATATTAACATTGCATTAGCGAATGAAATGGCGATTTTATGTGACAAAATGGGCATTGATGTGTGGGAAGTGATCGATGCAGCTAAAACTAAACCATATGGTTTCATGGCATTCTATCCAGGCCCAGGTTTAGGTGGACACTGTATTCCAATCGATCCGTTCTACTTAACATGGAAAGCTCGTGAATATAATTACCATACAAAATTAATTGAGCTTGCAGGCGAAATTAATAACAGCATGCCAGAATATGTGATTACTCGCGCAATGCAAACATTGAACGAAGATGGTAAAGCACTTCGAGGTGCGAAGGTTGCAGTTCTTGGTGTAGCTTATAAAAAAGACATTGACGATGTTCGTGAATCTCCAGTACTGAAAATTGTTGAACTATTAGAGCATCACGGAGCAGATTATCAAGTCGTTGACCCTTATGTGGCATCATTCAGAGCTGCTAACAAAGTGATCGAAACAGTTGAATTAACGAAAGAGCTTTTAAATGATGCGGATCTTGTTTTAGTAGCAACGGATCACACTGACTTTGATTATGAAATGATTGCAAAAGAAAGCAAAGTCATTTTCGATACACGTAATGCTCTTAAAGGCATCGAAAAGCCGAATAAATATATCAAATTGTAATAAAAATGGCCGTTTTTTAGGGGGGAACTGGTTGATTTTAACAAAATATCGGCCAGTTTCCGAGTATATCGGCCAGTTTTTGAATATATCGGTCACTTTCCGAGATATATCGGTCAGATTCTGAATATATCGGCCATTTTCAGGATATATCGGTCACTTTCCGAGATATATCAGCAATTTTCAAGATATATCGGCAATCTCTGAGATATATCAGCAATTTTCAAGATATATCGGCAATTTCCGAGATATATCAGCAATTCCCAAGATATATCAGCAACTTTCAGGATATATCAGTAATTCCCAAGTTATATCGGCAACTTCTGAGATATATCAGCAAATATTATTTTAAAAACAAAGGGAGATTTTCAATGACGAATTATATCGATCCTTCTGCTCAAGTAGATTCAACTGCAAAAGTAGGACATTTTTCTGTTATCGAAAAAGATGTAAAAATCGGTAAAAATGTAGTTGTCGGTAATCGTGTAACGATTCATGAAGGTACTGTTATTGGGGATAACACGACAATTGCAGATGGAGCCGTTGTTGGGAAACCACCTAAACCTGCAAAGACAAGTACAGTTAAACTTTCAGATTCAATCCCAGCCTTAGAAATTGGCGAGGATGTAACAGTTGGAGCGAACTGTGTCATTTATCGAGGAGCAACAATTGGGTCAAACACACTAATCGCAGACTTAGCTAGTGTGAGAGAAAATGTTGAAATTGGCGATTACGTTATCGTTGGACGTGGTGTGACAGTTGAAAACTATGTAAAGATTGGCGAACGGACAAAAATCCAATCGAACTCTTATATCACTGCGTATACAACACTAGAAGAGCGTGTGTTTATTGCGCCATGTGTGACAACGACAAATGATAATTTCATGGGTAGAACGGAAGAACGCTTTGATAAAATTAAAGGCGCATATGTTAAAAAAGGAGCGCGTGTTGGTGGTGCTTCTATTATCCTTCCAGGCATTACAGTTGAGGAAGAAACGTTTGTCGCTGCTGGTGCGTTAGTGACAAAGGATACAGAACCGAAGACATTGATAAAAGGTGTTCCTGCGAAATTCGTCAAGATGGTTGACGAGCGGGAGCTGTTATAGGGTGTTCGCCCAAATTAAGCGTTTAGGAGCGGATTCGCTCCTTTACGCATTTATGAACGTAGGTACGAAGCTGATAGCCTTTATCATGCTTCCGGTTTATACATCTTTTCTCCCTGATCCTGAGCAATATGGCGTAATAGACCTTTTAGATCGCTATACATCAATGCTAACTTTTCTTGTTATCTTTGGAACTGACTCAGCTCTGGCCTTTTACTACTTTGATACTGAAGATAAGAAGAAAAGGCTTGATTATGTCCGTTCGGTAATGACTTTTAGATTACTAATGGTTTTAATCATTGCTATCGTCTTTCTTATCGGTGGTCAATGGCTCACACAGCTCTTAATAGATGATGCCAAGCTTTATTATTTGTTCTATATAGCCATTGGGGTTTTGGCCTTAGATACAATCATCGCCATGATCTTAACGGTTCTTCGGTATGATTTTTTTACAAAAAAGGTCGTAACCTTTACTATTTTGAAAATGCTCTTAATTGCCGTATTTTCTTACGGATTTTTAGCCTATATTGCCCCAACTATCGATAGCATTATGTATGGAAGGCTAATTAGTGTTGCGATTGTAGCATTACTTTTAATTAAGCCTTTATTGAAATACATGAAATTTACCTTTAATAAAAAAATACTAAAGGAAATCCTATCTTATGCCATTCCACTCGTCCCTGCATCATTAGCCTTTTGGGTCATTGTTAATGCTAACTCATTTCTCTTAAAAGCATTTACTTCATTACATGAAGTAGGTATTTATGGTGCAGCAGTTAAGTTCGCTTCATTAATCACCCTATTAACAAGTGGAGTTCAAATGGCATGGAGACCTTTTTCGATGTCATTAAAGGAAAAAAAGGACAGTCCTGTTTTATTTGCAAAGCTGTATTATGGTATTCTGTTAGTAGGAACAATAGGTATCCTAATGGTTGCCACTCTCATGCCGTGGATTATTCAAGTATTAGGGGATAATTATCAAGAAGCATACCAATATGTTGCGGTCTTATCAGCTGTTACCTTCTTGAATTTTTTCTATATGATCATTTCAGTCGGAATCTTTTTCTCGAAGCAAACGAAGATTATCTCGT
>JAEWIG010000090.1 GCA_023387295.1 Bacillota bacterium
AGCTAATACACTGTTACAAACCTTACAAAGTGAGTGTTTGAGGTGAAGAGTCGTTTTGAAGTATTTAGTGAATGTGCCTTAGGACATGTTTATTCCCTGCAAGTACAGCAAGTATTAATCACGCTAAAAAAGCGAGTCTCATTTCACACTCCTCACATCCAATTTAGGGAGGGCGAGTGGTGTGCACGATTACATCAAAGAGAGAACCATCAAGATTGGAAAGTATATCGTGGAGACGAGAAAAACGGTTCGCGTTATTGCGAAGGAGTTTGGCGTATCCAAAAGTACAGTCCATAAAGACTTAACAGAAAGACTTCCAGAAATTAATCCCGAACTGGCTAACGAGGTAAAAGAAATCTTAGATTACCATAAATCAATCCGCCATTTGCGCGGCGGGGAAGCAACGAAAATGAAATATAAAAAGGAAGAAATTGAGCCAATTAAATAAAGTTTTTGTAGGAAGGCTAGTAAGCTTTATGAAAAATTAGTTCAGATAAGAGCAGTTGGCATCTTGCTAATTGCTTTTATTTATTATAAATTGAAAAAGTCATTTTAGACGTTACTCAAAATCGTAAATTCTGTCGACAAAAATCTGCCCAATAACCCCACAATTTTTGACAAAAGGTTATTTAATTTCCCTAGAGTATGGTAGAATATTAAATTAGGATAGATCTTGGATCGTTAGATAAAAAGTAGGTTTTTTTTCAAAAAAATCTGTATAAAGCAATCTCTGTGCTCCATGAATAGCATATAGGGCACACGTTCCATCTGTGGTCCAATGAACCGATGAAAAATTTGCCCACATAACGATAGGCAATTTCAACGATAGAATTTTTAACAATATGCAGAAAAACACGAAAAAGCGAAGTTCGCTTCATATAGTTAAAAGAGGCTGTGCATCAGACTCTTGATGAATGGAATAGCGGACAGTGCAGGCCAATCACAAGGAGGAAAGATAGAATAATGTTTGCAAGAGATATTGGAATAGACTTAGGTACAGCTAACGTGCTGATTCACGTAAAAGGCCGTGGAATTGTATTAAATGAACCTTCTGTTGTTGCCATTGATAGAAATACAAATAAAGTTCTAGCTGTTGGTGAGGAAGCTCGCCGCATGGTTGGTCGTACGCCAGGGAATATTGCGGCAATCCGACCGCTGAAAGACGGCGTTATTGCCGATTTCGATGTAACAGAAGCAATGCTAAAGCATTTTATTAATAAATTGAATGTCAAGGGCTTTTTATCGAAGCCACGCATTCTTATTTGCTGTCCGACAAACGTTACAAGCGTTGAGCAAAAGGCAATTAAAGAAGCTGCTGAAAAAAGCGGTGGTAAGAAAATTTACCTAGAAGAAGAGCCTAAGGTAGCTGCCATTGGTGCCGGAATGGATATTTTTCAACCAAGTGGAAACATGGTTGTTGATATTGGTGGTGGAACAACGGATGTTGCTGTGCTTTCAATGGGTGATATTGTTACATCTTCATCGATTAAGATGGCTGGGGATGCTTTTGATAGTGAAATCCTTCAATATATTAAACGTGAATACAAACTGTTAATTGGTGAAAGAACAGCTGAGAATATTAAAACAGGTATCGGAACGGTTTTCCCAGGTTCACGAAATGAAGAAATGGATATTCGTGGCCGTGATATGGTTTCAGGTCTTCCGAGAACGATTACAGTGCGCTCAGAAGAGATTGAGCTTGCTTTAAGAGAATCTGTTGCAGTTATCGTTCAGGCAGCGAAAAGCGTATTAGAGCGCACACCTCCTGAATTATCTGCCGATATTATTGATCGTGGCGTGATCTTAACAGGTGGCGGTGCACTGTTGCACGGCATTGATACGCTCCTTGCAGAAGAGTTGAAAGTACCTGTACTCATTGCAGAAAATCCAATGGATTGTGTTGCAGTAGGTACGGGCATCATGCTTGATAATATTGATAAGCTTCCTAAACGCAAACTTGGATAAACTTTACTAACAGAAGTTAAAGTCTGCCTGCTATGGCAGGCTTTTTCCTTATCCTATCCGACTAAATGGCTAGTAGTGATAAAGAAAAGTATCGTTCATTTACAATTTTCTTCAAATTTATAATGTATCTTTCGCTAATTTTTCCTATAATAGAATGTAAGTGTTTATTTTTTAGTGGAAAAATATTAATTCAACAAAGACAACAAGTGATTGATTATCTTCATACATATACGTTTGACTGATTAATTAATGAGGTGAATTTCATGTTTAGAGGGTTTTATACGGTTGCCTCCGGAATGTTTGCTCAGCAAAGAAAAACGGAAATGCTGACGAATAATATGGCAAATGCTAATACACCAGGATTTAAAGCAGATCAGTCGTCATTGAGAGCTTTTCCAGAAATGCTATTACAGCGTTTTGACGAGCAAAAGAATCCGACAGTTAATAAGACAATTGGATCACTTAGTACAGGCGTGTATATGCAAGAGGCGATTCCATTTTTCAAGCAAGGTGATTTAAAAGAAACAGGTCTGAATACAGACGTGGCGCTTTTAGATATTTCTATGCCTGAGAATGCTTCTGTTTTTTATACGATTGAAAGTGGAAATGGTGAAACTCAATATACTCGAAATGGGAACTTTACTGTAGATGGACAAGGTTTCTTAACAACAGCAAGTGGCTTATATGTGTTAGATGATGCAGGAGCTCGGATTCAGCTTACAAGTGACCAATTTACGGTAAGTGAAAACGGTGTATTGGTCGGCGAAGGTGGAGAAACAGCGCGACTTGGCATCGGCTTTGCAGAGGATGCAAACAGGCTTATAAAGCTTGGAGACGGCCTCTACCGAACAGAGGATGGCAATGCATTAGAGAATGCTCACAACGTTCCAGACGCGCAGTTTAACCTGCAGCAGGGCTTTATCGAGCGTTCTAACGTAGATGTTAGCAGAACGATGACCGAAATGATGACCGCTTATCGCGCGTTTGAGGCGAACCAAAAAGTATTGCAGGCCTATGACCGCAGTATGGAAAAAGCCGCAAACGAAATTGGGCGTATTGGATAACTTGAAGATTTTTCGATAAATATGATTAGCATCAGTGCCTAAACATACTCACTGAAAAACTATTTCCAATAAGGATGAGAACGATGAACAGAACGATGATTACGGCGACAAATACACTTAGCCAATTGCAAAAGCAAATTGATATGGTCAGCCACAATATGGCTAATATTGATACAGTAGGTTATAAGCGCAGAGAAGCAAGCTTTACCGATTTGCTTTTTCAGCAATTTAATAACCAGCCTAATGCTAATGCAGAAGTAAATCGTCTAACACCGAACGGAATTAGGCAAGGTGTTGGGGCGAAGATTGCTCAGTCGCAAATTGTGATGACACAAGGAAGTATTAAATATACAGATCGCTCGCTTGACCTTGCTTTTACAACAGAAAGACAGTATTTCCGTGTTCTTGAGCAAGGAGAGAATGGGACTAATATTCGCTACACAAGAGATGGGGCCTTCTACATTACACCATTATCAGCTGATGAAGTCATGCTAGTAACGGGAAAAGGGTATCCTGTTTTAGACGAAAACAATAATCCTATCACCATACGAGGTTCCGTGAAGGAATATCAAGTTAATGAAAACGGACGTTTTATTGCAATGATGGATAATGGGGCGACGAATGAATTTAATCTCGGTGTTGTTCATGTGAAGAAGCCGCAATTTCTAGAGCAAAAGGGTGATAATCTTTTAGGCTTGCCAGAAAATTTTGCGGACTTGAATGTGGCTGAAAATGAAATTCTAACTGAGTTGAATGGTCCACTACGAGAGCAAATTACTGTGCAACAACGCGCACTAGAGCAATCTAACGTGGATATGTCAAAAGAGATGACAGATTTGATGAATCTTCAGCGTTCCTATCAATTCCAATCAAGGTCTGTTTCCATTGCCGATCAAATGATGGGACTTGTAAATGGAATTCGCTAAAAGGGGAAATTAACTATGACATTAAACAACGATCATCAAGCTGCAGCGAAAACGCGTGAACAAGTGAAAGAAGAGCGCAATAAACAAGCGGAAGCAAGAGCGCGTCGCAAACGAATTCGCGTGCGCATCATTCCAATTTGGCTGCGGATTATCATTGTTGCTGTTTTAATTTTCCTAAGTGCTATCGCCGGTGCTGCCATCGGATACGGTGTAATGGGCGGGGGCGATGCAAAAGATATCTTCCAGAAATCAACATGGACGCACCTCATCGACCTAGTCGAAAAAGAATAAAGCAGCAATACAAAGGAAGGAGGCTCAATCTCCTTCCTTTTTTCGTCCCATTTCATATTTTTGCCGGTGCCAGGCACCGCTCGTGGACAATATAGGGTGTTTGTCTTTCTGTGGTGCCTGGCACCGTCCGTGGACAGAGTGGGTGTTTTGTGCGTTTGGGGTGGACAGTTGTTGGATTGCTTAGTGTGTTTTTGATGGGGAAACGGCAGTTGGAGCTAGCTTTTCGGTGAGAAGCATGGAATTAACTTTGCGAACGGCCTTTTTTTTAGTAGAATGAAGGTAAGGTATAACCTATTATTAGGAGGAGGTACTAAAATGTTAGATATTACGCAAATTAAAGAAATTATTCCGCATCGCTATCCATTTTTGCTCATCGATAAAATTCTTGAGGTTGAAGAAGGGCAAAAGGCTATTGGAATAAAAAACGTTACAGCAAATGAAGAGTTTTTTAATGGACACTTTCCAGATTACCCCGTTATGCCAGGTGTCCTAATCGTCGAAGCACTAGCCCAAGTTGGGGCTGTTGCCATGCTCAAAAAAGAAGAAAACCGTGGCAGACTAGCTTTTTTCACAGGAATTGATAAATGTCGTTTTAAAAGACAAGTAAAACCAGGTGATCAGCTACGCTTAGAGGTTGAAATGATTCGTGTCAAAGGCCCAATCGGCAAAGGAAAGGGTATTGCAACGGTCGATGGAGAGCTTGTTTGTGAAATGGAGTTAATGTTTGCGCTGAAATAAGCTTTAATGATGTTAAAACGGTAAGCATAACCTATTCCTTTCTTTAAAAAAATCCTGAACAATGACAAAAAATCGGCGAATAAAATGCCGATTTTTTTTATGCAAGTTGTCATCCATTTTGGGAAACATAACAAAGACCAATCTTATTAGGTCCAAAAAATCAAATAAAGAAAGGAAGATGTTCTCATATGAATAAAAAGTTATTAAAGCTAATCGGAGGATCGATTTTATCCGCTATGTTATTAGTAGGGTGTGGGACCGATGATCAGGAACCGCCTCCACCAGCGGACAACAATAATGTTGAGACTCCAGATGTAAATGATAACAACGACATGAATGGCAACAACGATGTAAATAACGGTAATAATGACATCAACACGGATAACGATGGGGACATGATGGAGGATAATAACACTCCAGGCGAAGACGCGGTTGAGGACCAACTAGATAGGAACGATGAGGATAATAAAGATAGATAAAGGGAAAATGAAAGAGGACAGGGCGCGAATGCGGACCTGTCCTTTGTTTTTTCGAAACCTTAATTTTATTCATTTCTCGCCAATGTTAACGGCGGTTTATTGCGCAATATATTTTTAAACTCATCAAGAAGCTCTTTACCTGCAAAATCTTTTTCAATTAAATCTTTTAAAACAACTACCGCATAATCTTTATTTGTTTTCATTAATTGGCCTTGCAGAAGGATGCTAATGTGATTTTCTAGTTGTTTAATGGTCATAATTTTTGTTTGAAAAGCAGCAGGACTGTTCGCTTTTTTTGTAATAATAACTTGAACAATTAAATCCTGAGCTTGCTCAGCAATTCTTTGAAAATAATCATAATAAGATTTATTCATGTAAGCTTCAATCATCCATTGGCCCTTATCATTTTCTTGATTAATGATTAATCCATCTACAAGTTCAATATCCAGTAATTGTTCAGCTTCCACAACCTGCAACGAGACTAGCTTGAATGTTTTCATCCTTTACCTCCCGTTCTTCGCATCTTTATATTGTTCCGCGTTTTCTTGTTACCAAAAGTATAACATACGCTCAGAAGTAATTGAAAATCGGGCTCTTGTCGAAAAAATAATGTTGAAATGTATAAAATTGCATTTTCGAATACTTTTTTGGTCGAAAATGGCGGTTTTCCATCCGAAAATCATATTTTCTATACCAATTACCTATTGAAAATTGCATTTTCGCCTTTTTACATTTGAGTTCTATAGGAATTAAGATAGAGGCAACAAGAAGAAGGGAGAAAATAAAATGATTAATCAAGTTACACTAGTAGGAAGATTAACCAAAAGCCCTGAACTAAAAAGGACATCTGAGGGCACACCAGTTACAAATGTAACGGTTGCAGTCAATCGCCAATATCGCAACCAGAACGGAGAAATCGAAGCTGATTTTGTTCAATGCACCCTTTGGAAAAAAACAGCTGAAAACACAGCGCGCTATTGTCGAAAGGGTTCTCTCATTGGAATAACAGGCAGGATTCAAACGAGACATTACGACAATCAAGATGGAAAAAGGGTTTATGTGACAGAAGTATTGGCAGAAACTGTCCGTTTTTTAGAACAGAAAAAGCAAGAAGATATTGTGGAAGCGACTGAAAGAGAGGCGGTAGCTGTTGAATAATCCTTCTAAGCCAACTTCCAAAGAGCAAGAGTTGGAGAGTCTGATTGAAATGCTCATTAAAATCCTCGGAAAATCAAATGAGCGCGTCAATGATTTAAATAAACGGGTCAGTCAGCTAGAAATGCTTATCCGTGAAGCGGTCCTGCGCGATTATCAATTAATCGAGCTGCAACCGCAAAGAAATATGAAAATCAGTTAATAGCTTCTGCAAAAAATGTCCCCCGTTTTTACTTCGTGATTATTTAACTCCATTATAGAAAAACAACAACCTCCCCATTATCCTCAAATTAGTCCGACGCATTTGCGTCGGGTTTTTTCAAAAGTAAACAAGAAAACGGGATAGAGGTACGATTAACTATGACAATATTATGAATAATTCGATAATAAACCTTGATAGGAATAAGGAACTAGGAGGAATTTCGTTCTTTATGTTGAAT
>JAEWIG010000099.1 GCA_023387295.1 Bacillota bacterium
AGAAGGAAAACTAGTTAATAGCGGAGTAATATTTTTTTCAAGTTTGAGCATTGTCTAGCTTCAGCGCCTACCCCCTCGAGGTCACAAGCCAATCCTCCCAGAAAGGTAAAGAACACCTTTCAGTGAGGCTCGTCTTGTGCTTGTCGGGGTTGGGCAAGGCGCTTTCGCTTATCTATAAGATAAGTATAAGTTTTTTTGAGATTGAGAAATGTCCAGCTTCATGCGCCATCGGCTCGAGGTCTTAAGCCAATCCGTCACAAAGGTTAAAGAACAACCTTTATGCCGGCTCGTCTTAAGCTTGTCGCCGATAAGCAGGCGCATTCCGCATTTCCTGCAGAACGTGCATTCGCCTTTGAGATCGGTTAAAATAGAAAAAAAGAGATCGAGAGGATTAGGAAATGAAAAAGGTGAGATTTATCCATGCGGCTGATTTGCATTTAGATAGTCCAATGATCGGTTTAAAGCATTTACCTGAAAGGGTTTTTAGAAAGCTACAAGAAAGCACATTTGAGGCATTAAGAAAAATAGTCGATGCTGCCCTTATGTATGAAGTGGATTTTGTTATAATCGCAGGAGATTTATATGATGGGGAGGATCGGAGCATTCGTGCCCAAACACGGTTTCGTAAGCAAATGGAGCGGCTCGCAGAACGAGAAATTGCCGTTTATATTGTTCATGGGAATCATGACCACTTAGAAGGGAACTGGACGCATTTACCGATGCCAAAAAACGTTCATCTATTTCCACATGAGGTAGAAGCCGTGAAATTTTCAAAGGATAATGGAACGACTGTCCATTTATATGGTTTTAGCTATCCAAAGCGCCACCTATATGAGCGAATGATTCCTTTTTATCGTAAAGAGCAAGGAGCCGATTTTCACATTGGCATTCTCCACGGAAGTATAGATGGAAATAATGAACACGGAAAATATGCGCCTTTTACTTTAAAAGAATTACAGGATAAAGAGTTTGATTACTGGGCTCTTGGTCATATACATAAGCGCCATGATGTTTGTTTGCAGCCCCTCGTTGTTTATCCAGGCAATATTCAAGGACGCAACCGAAAGGAGACAGGGGAGAAAGGTTGTTATTTAGTTGATTTGACAGAATCAGGCTGTAGCAGAAAATTTATTGAGACAGCAGTCGTTATTTG
This sequence comes from Bacillota bacterium, assembly GCA_023387295.1. Classification (GTDB taxonomy): domain Bacteria; phylum Bacillota; class Bacilli; order Bacillales; family Cytobacillaceae; genus Cytobacillus. The sequence continues at coordinate 1,154 of JAEWIG010000099.1, forward strand.
GGATGAAATTTTACTTGATGCAAGCAATTTAGATTCTTTTGATGTTATCTACAATGAATGTAGAAATCTTATAGAGGATAAGCGCGCAACCGAAAAGGCGACTATTTTATCCGTTAAGATAGAAAATGTCGCAATTCCAGATCAAGATTTCACAGCACTAATAAACGGAGAATTGCTTGAAGTTTTGCAGGAAGAGGAAAAAGTAGAGGAAAATTTCGTGTGGATTTCAGAGCTTTCCATTCAATCCAGTAAGCAATGGGAACGCGAACATCTAGAAAAAGATTCAGACTTTTACGGCGAGCTTTTCCATATAGCTAATCAGCATGATGAACTGACTAAAAGTATGGCTGCCTTATATAATCATCCAGTAGCTCGAAAATATTTAACTGAGTTAACAGTTGAAGAAAAAAATAAATTGGCAGAGGAAGCAGAAGATCTATTAGTTAGACTGCTAATTCGTTAATAGAAGGAGGGAGAGTCATGATTATAACCGAGCTTCATATATATGGGTATGGGAAGCTAGAAAACTACAAATTAGCGAATCTTCAAGAGCTTCAGGTGTTTTATGGCGAAAATGAAGCAGGGAAATCAACAATAATGTCATTTATTCATAGTATTTTATTTGGATTTCCAACGAAGCAGCAGGCTGAACTTCGCTATGAGCCGAAGGAAGGAGCAAAGTATGGAGGAAAGCTTACTGTTTACTTTCCGGACAGAGGAAATGTCACCGTTGAACGGGTAAAGGGAAAGGCCACTGGAGATGTACGCATCATGTTTGAAGATGGTTCAACAGGAAGTGAGGAGCAATTACAGGAGCTATTACTTCATATTGATAAAGCGCTTTTTCAATCCATATTCTCTTTTAATCTTCAAGGGCTACAAAACATCCAACAAATGAAGGGAGAAGACTTAGGAAGATTTTTATTTTCTGCGGGCGCATTAGGAACGGACCAATTACTAAGAGCGGAAAATACGATTCAAAAAGAGCTTGAAAATCGTTTTAAACCAAATGGCAAAAAGCCGTTGTTGAATGAAAAACTACAGCAATTAAAACATCGACACAATGAATTAAAACAAGCTGAACAAAAAAATGAGCAATATTGGCTGCTGCTTCAAGAAAGAGAAGCATTAGAAAATGAAATTACACATGCTCAACAAGAAAAAATGCTTAACGAGCAAGAATTTTCCCGTTTAGAAGCCTGGAAACAAGTTCAACCTCTTATCGAGAAGCGAAAGGTCCTACAGGAAGAATTGGACCAATTTTCACAACTACAATTTCCAGTAGATGGTCTTGTTAGGTTAGATCATCTTGAGGATTTGATGAAACCTCTTGAAGGACAAATGAAGAGCATTGAGACAAGAATGCTTCATATTGAAACGGATTTACAAGAAAATACACCAAATGAGATCCTCTTAAATCATGAACAGCAAATTGTCACAGCGGTAGAAAATGTTTCTTTATTAGAAAAACTACAACAAGAGGAAATGGAGGTTGAAAACAAGCTTCAGGAAATTAATCAGCTACAATTACAACTACAGGATAAACTACATTTATCCATTCGAGAAGACAACTTACTTGCTATTAATACGAGTATATTTATGAAGGAAAAAGTCGCGAATGCCGATGGAATATATCGTCGTTTAATAAATAAAAAAATCGATCTAGATGAACGATTTAATGAGGAAAGACAAGCACTTGAAGAAACCGAAGAAAAGCTAAAGGTTTCTAAGCAGCAGCTTCTTCCGAGAGAAGAGCGTGCTGAGCTTGAGGACAAAATAAACGCCTCTCATAACTGGTCGGAGGTCGAGCTTGAGCTAAAACAAACGGATGAGAGAATTGAATATCTTTCAAAAATATATAAAACAGAAAAAGCAAAAGAAAAACGAAAAAAAGCAAAAGAACGCATACAAATATGCCTATTTAGTCTCTTTTTAATCTCATTCATGATATGGGGAATATGGAGAGAAGAATGGGTGCTGTTGGTTACAGGTGCTGTCTGCTTTGTTTTTTTACTTTATTTCTTTTTGAAAGGAGCAAATACTAGTAATCATGAATTTATTAAAGAAGAGATAAGAGTTTTAGAAGAGCGAAAACAGCGATTGAAACAGACGTTTAATGATTCTCAAATACATAATCTTTCATTACTCAAGCAGCAGCTAGAAAGAGATCGTGAAATGTCGGAACAATACAAGCGTAATCAAATGCAATGGCAGCAGAAAAATGAGCAATATGAGAAAGTGCTACTAGCTTTTGAAGTTTGGGAAAAGGAAATGCTTGAGCATGAAAAGGAGATGAAGGAGCTAGGGGAAGAGCTTCAAATTCCTAAAGAATTATCGCTCTCGCATTTAGCTAGTGCCTTTCAGTTAATCGAACAGTTAAAAATGTATGTCAACGAAAAGAAATTGGTGTTAGACAAGAAAAACTCTTTAGCTCTGCGAAAAGAACAGCTAATAAAATCGATTAATCGTTTATGTATGGAATGTTTAGGAGCTTGTCCAACTGCTGTTCAAGAAGCAGCCTATTTGCTAAGAAAAAGCTTAAAGGAAGAACAGGAAAAACAAATTAAATTTAAAGAAAGGCAGGCAAAACTTGCTGAGCTTCAGGAAGATTATCAAAAATATCGTTTAGAGCTTGCGCATTATCACACAGAACAAACTGAACTTCTTCAGCTTGCAATAGTTGAGACTGTGGAGGAATACAGAGAGCGTGGCCATTTAGCCGAAAAGAAATCAACACTAGCGGAACAATTAAAAGATGTAGTGCGACAAATAAAACTTTCTGTGTTTACTGAAGCAGAAATTAACCAATATAGTAGCTACATTGATTTAGACAATATAATTAATAGCAAGGTAGTCCGATTAAATGAACTAAAACAGCAGATTCCTGCTTTACAACACAAGCTTGCCGAGAAAAAATACGAGATTCAAATGTTAGAAGAAGGCGGTATCTATTCAGAGCTCCTACATAAATATAAACAAGAGAAAGCTGAATTTGAGGCTGAAGCGAAGGAATGGGCTAAATTTGCAATGGCTAAAGATATACTCGATCGAACTATTGAAAGCTTTAAAAACGAGCGCTTACCTCATATGCTTAAAAAAGCAGAGGAATTTCTTGTTTATTTAACGAATGGAAATTATGTTCGAATTTATCCAAGAAATGAGGGCAGTGGCTTTCTTATAGAAAGAAAGGACAAGCTAGCATTTGAAGCGAATGAGCTAAGCCAAGCAACAGCAGAACAGGTCTATGTTTCCATAAGGCTAGCTTTAGCAGTCACTATTTACAAGAAGTTTCCTTTTCCAATAATAATTGATGATAGCTTTGTCAATTTTGATGAGAAAAGAACAAAAAAAGTCATCGAGTTAATTAAAAATTTTTCAGACAGACAAATTTTATTTTTTACATGTCACAATCATTTACTCCCTCATTTTTCAGAGGACCAAGTTGTTCACTTGAGCGAAGGGATACGTTTACCTATTTAACTAGATTCAGCATACAATATGGTATACTATTTTTAAATTAATTCATTCATATAAACAGCTATACAATTAGCCTAGAGAGGAGTGGCAGTGTGAGTTTTACTAAAGGAATTGTTTATTATGAAGTCGGTGAACAAATCGACCTTTTTCTATTAATAAAAAATTCGACAAAAGGAATTGCTAGTAACGGAAAACCATTTTTAACACTTATTTTTCAGGATCAGAGTGGTGAAATTGAAGCAAAGCTTTGGGATGTTTCTGATGGGGATGAGAAAAGCTTTGTTCCAGAAACAATTGTTAAGGTAACAGGAGATATATTAAACTACCGTGGTCGCAATCAGCTTAGAATTAGGCAGATCAGACCAGCATTGCCAACTGAAAATGTAAAGCTAGCTGATTTTCTGGAAACTGCCCCAATTAGCACGGAAGAAATGTCTAGTAAACTAACTCAATATATCTTTGAAATGAAAAATCCGAACATCCAAAGAATTACACGTCATTTATTAAAAAAATACCAAAAGGATTTTTTAGAGTATCCCGCAGCAACAAAAAATCATCATGAATTTGTTTCAGGTCTTGCTTTTCACGTAATTTCTATGCTTGACCTTGCTAAGGAAATTGCTAGACTGTATCCAAGCCTTGATAAGGACCTTCTTTATGCTGGTGTTATCCTTCATGACTTAGGTAAAGTAATTGAGCTATCTGGGCCAATTTCAACAGTATACACACTTGAGGGCAATCTACTTGGTCATATATCGATAATGGTGAATGAAATTGGCAAGGCAGCGGATGAACTTTCTATTACAGGGGAAGAAGTATTAATTCTTCAACATTTAGTTCTTAGTCATCATGGAAAAGCGGAATGGGGGAGTCCGAAGCCACCGCTAATAAAAGAAGCAGAAATTCTCCATTATATTGATAATCTTGACGCGAAGATGAATATGCTAGACCGAGCACTCGATAAAGTTAAACCAGGAGAATTTACAGAAAGAGTCTTTGCATTGGACAACCGTTCCTTCTATAAACCAACTTTTCATAAATAACAGAATGATGAGCGAACCCTTCATACAAAATGGAGGGTTTTTTGTACATAATCTTCTATGAGGCGCATAAATATTTTAGTAAAGCGTTGGACAACCATCGATGGGAGGAGTTAGGATGATTATTCCTATTTGGGTTTATGTTTGGTTTGTAGGGATTATAATTAGTGCATATATGGTTATTCGAACAGGGAGAGAGGAACGACGTAATGAAAGCGAAAGCATTGAGCTTGAGGGAAGGGTATACATGGAGAGAATTGAGAAAGAGAGAGTAGAAAGACGGAGTGATTCACAGAAAGTTAGACAGAATTAAAGAATAAGCCAGGCTTCGTTTAGACGAGGCCTGGCTTATTTTTATCAAGTATTATTTACTTTACTTATTTTTCTTCAGAGCTATTTAAAATGTCTTTTAAATCTTTATCAAGAACTTTTACGTTAGCGTCCTTAAGTTCACGTTCCATTGCTTTTTGGATTTGTTCTTGGTCTAGCTTAGAAACCTTTACTTCGTATTCCATTTGTTCCTTCATTTCATCAAAAGATTTCTTTTCTTTTTTCTCTGTAGTTTGAATAATATGGTAGCCATGCTCTGATTTCACAGGCTCACTAATTTCATTTACATCAAGTGCATAAGCTGCTTCTTCGAATTCTGCAACCTTAGCTCCAGGACCAAACCAACCAAGGTCTCCACCATTTGCTGCTGAAGCAGAGTCTGTAGAATATTCCTTAGCTAAATCCTCGAATTTTGCACCTTCATCAAGCTTTTTCTTTACTTCTTTAGCAGTTGCTTCGTCTTCAACTAGAATATGACGCGCTTTAATATCTGGCTTGAAGTTATCGTAGTATTCCTTTATTTCTTTCTCAGTTGCCTCGACTTCCTTAAGCGCTGCTTTTTCTTGCATCATACCTGTTCTAATCATTGCTTTAAAATCATCTTCATTACTAAATCCAGATTGCAATAATGCCATTTCAAAATTAGCACCAAGCTGTTCTTTTATTTCATTAACTTTCTCATCAATTTCTTTATCAGTTACTGGATATTTTTCAGATAGGACTTTTTCATAAACAAGCTCTTGAAGAATTGCTTTTCCAGCCTTATCCTTCATAGCTTCATAAAGCTCGTCCTTTGTAATATTGCCTGCTTTTGTTTCTGCAACAATTTCTGACTGATCGGCGTTATTACAAGCACTTAATCCAATTACCGCAGCTGTTAACGTTAGGGTTAGAACCCACTTTTTCATGTTGAACACTCCTAGAAATAATTTTTTCTTTCTATTTTCATAAAACATACTATACCATAATGCCTCTGAGAACAAAAATAATAACCTATAAATTGTCTCAAAAAAGAAAGTGCACACATAAGATACAGAGGAAATTAAAAAATTATGTACATTTGTGGAATGAAATTTGTTTTTACCGTGATAAATGCCTATCCGAATTTTACAAAAGTTGAATAGGATATGGTAGCAATATGAAAGGAGGGTGTCTCATGGGTGGTGGAGGTTTCGCACTAATAGTGGTGTTGTTCATCTTGTTAATCATTGTTGGGGCAGCGTGGCTATAAAAAAATAGGGCTCTTATGCAAGAAGAACATCCGTAATAAAGACATCTAAGGACGTCCATAGATGCCTGCATAAAATTCGGCTATGACGGATTTAATACAGTAGTAAAGGCGGCGGAAATTATTCTCCACCGCCTTTATTATGTATCTGTTAATCTCGAAATTAAGCTGGATATTATGCAAAAAGAATTTCTACAAAAGATGACACTAACAGAATGGTAATTAATATATTTATCGTTCTGAATACCTTTGGCTGACGTTCTTCAGGGATTTCTTTTTGAAGGCAAAGGGAATTTGTCATCTTGTTAATATTATATAAGAATATAACGGCAAATAGGATAAAGACAATATATATCATTGAAAATCCCCTCCTTAAAAACGGACGATCATGCTAGAATTTTGTAGTTGCCTGCTATTTACAATAACAAAATTACCTGAAAAAAGATAGTCTTATAAATAAGACATTCTTAGCTATGGAATAAAAAGGTATCCGTTAAAGGATACCTTTTAATATAATTCATTACTTATTGTTATGAAGCAAAATTTCGATTCCGTCATCGTTCTCTTCAATATATGATTGATTAGGTGCAGAAATCACATTTTTAATACAAATCATATCAGGTAAACAAATACCAACATGGTAAGCTAGTAAAATGGTAAAATAATGTACATAATGAGGGAAAAGAAAGCATGCCCCAATTAATAGACAATTAATGATAATAAATGGCGACAATAAGGCAATCATAAAGAGTCGCTTTGAAACCGGTTCATAAATTTGAATTTGAATACTTGGGAAAATCCCATATTTAAATCCAACAGTCCTTTTCATTTTTTCCTTTACATGAGCAAGGGGTAAATAATGAAAAAGCTTGTGAAGTGGATAAATAATCCATAGTGCAAAAATAAATAAAATAAAATAATTATCATAGAATCCATTTACATCGAATAAAAACTGTGCTGGTACATAAAAAATAATAAAACAAAGCAACATTGTTAAGGAAGACAAGAAGAAAATCCTTTGGGAACCATATTGTTTTGTAAAGTTAACCGTCTTCCAGCTATTCATTCTAACATCCCTCCAAAAGGAGAAAATTTGATTTGCATTTTTGAATAAAGCGCGGAGACTGCGCTTTAGTTTCTAAAACTTACTAAGATACTTTACGATGATTAAAGGAAAAAATCAATAGTAAAATACCATGTATTTTGTCGTAAATGAACGAATCGAAAGATAAGGTAAAAAAACTTCTCGTTAATCTAGATAAAAGTTTATTTTTATTAATGAAATTATTGATTTGGGGGATAAAACAGTGGATGTAAACCTCTTGTTTGAAAAAATAAATAAACTAGAATATCACCAAAGGTTATTATTGCAAATCGTGGAAAACCCGAATAAGGAATTTTTTAAGCTAGTTATTGATAATTCGCTTGGGGAAAAGGATGTAGAGGAGTTTTTTATGCTTTGCGAAATGCTGGACAGGGAATGGGAAGAACAAAAAGCGGAGGGGTTTGTTCACTTTCTTCCGCTTTTTCAAAAATTTAGTATTCAATTGCATTCCCGTCTTCAAGCAGAAATGGTTATTCACGCGTGTATAAAGCAACGATTATTTTTACCTCTAATGAAGGAGATTAAAAAATATGTTTAACTTCATTCAGGATAAATCCTCACCGTTATACGTGTGAAGGTGCAAAATCTAATTATGATTGCTTTACCTTAAAAGGACTCTTGTAGGGAAGTTTCTTTTTTCAATAGCTTTCCCTCTTCTTCTACAAAATCATTTTCAATGTTTGCAAATGACTTTTCAAATATTTCCATAAAGTCATCACCATAAATATTTCTCACAATCGCCATTATTTCAATAACATCAGGAAACTTTCCATAAAGATCTCGGATTGGTTTTGCTCCTGAAAACACAGCATTATTAGTAGGTTCATATGTTTCCATTGAACTCAAGAGTAGTTTTTCACCTTCAGGAGTGAGTTCGATATAGGTGTTACGCTTATCGCTTTCTTTTTTTGAAAATAGCAGTAATCCACGTTCTTCCAGCTTCTTTGAAAAGTTGAAGGCAGTTGAAACATGCATGACTCCGAATTTTGCGACATCTGAAATAGAGGCTCCTTTTAAGTGATACGATATCCAGAGAATATGATGTTCATTAATGTTTAGATCGTAGGGTTTGATCCATTGCTGCCAGTCTTTCTCTATAGCTTTCCACAGAGCTTTACTTAGCTGTGTAATCCTTTGACTAAAAACCATTGCTTCTTTCATTGTGTACATTTTATCATTCATGAATAATTTTCACCTTCTTTAGTAAATTAGTAACTATAATTATGCCAATAAAACAAAAATTAATAAAGATGTAAATTTACATAATTTTTAGAAATTATTCCTTGGAACTAAGCATAAGTGATTTCCGTGAGAAATGAAAGTAGTAATTGGCGAATTTGTGAATTTATTTTAATATATTTATTTTCGGCTAAAAATGTAAAAATCCTTCTTTTTTTGAATAAAAAAGAAGGATTTGTTAAAAAATTTATTATTCTGCTTTGGATTTGCTTAATTTTGTTTCTAATTCTTGAATGGATGCCTCTATGGCATCCAGATCGGATTGAATTTTTTGCTGATGAGGAAGAATATCTTGTTTCCAATTATTAATTGATGATTGAATCTCGGTCGAAAAAGTAGAAATAGCCGCTTTTCCTTCCTTCGTTGCTACGACGACAGAGCTAGATATTTCGTTAATTTGATCCTTAAGATTATTCATTTGATTCTTTAGGCATTCAGAATTTTTTTTCACAGATTGTCTTGCATTTTTTCCAGAAACAGGAGCGGTTAATAATGTGCTAACACTTGCTGCTACCCCCCCAATGATAAATCCAAGTAATAGGGACTTCGCTTTCAAACTAATCACCTCAGAATCTTTATTCTTTTGTATCTATATTACTACAAAAAGCCCTTAAACCCGTCAACAATTATGATGATTTCTGAAAAATATTTCCTTGAACTTTAACAGATCCTGTCTTTTATGGTTACCCATTTAGGTGGTTTCAAATCTTTTTTTGGGAAGGATTCGCCTAATATTTACATAGCATGACTAAAGCAAGCATACATATCAATAAGGAGATGTTTATGAATGAGGTGAACATATGGCTGGAATTGCAACAGTGTTTTTTACAATCGGTTCCTTAATGTTTATTGGGGGAGCCTATTTTATAATGGCAATTAAGCAACCAGGGGTTTATCCACCTAAGTATATATTGAGAAGGAGAGCTGCATCACTACTAATGATCGGAACAGCTTTTCTTTTACTAAGCTTAATATTTCATAGTTTTCGTTGAAGAAGAGCTTTACAGAAGATAAATAAAACCCGCAAATTTGCGGGTTTTTGTAGGTAATATGATTAATGACTAATTGTTTGCTCTGTTAATTTTGTTCTCTTAACGATTGATTGAGCAACAGGATGTAAAATAATCATGACTACCGTATTAATCGCTGATGCTGGTAAAACAATCGTTGCAAAAAGAGCTGCAAATGGACCAGGTAAGCCAACAATAAAATAGGCTGATGATAAAAAGACAATTCCTGAAATAATTGTGCCGACAGCTGTTAAAATAGCGACACTTATAATTGACTTGTAAATTTTTGTGATAGCTAAGAATAATCCAAAGAACATGATTGCAGTGACAAATTTATCAATAATGTTTGGAAAAAGTCCGCCTGGGAAGGTTGTTGTTAATCCAGAAATTAACCCCGTTACAAGCCCAAGTAATAATACACTTTTTCGGTCTGGAAATAAAATAATCCCTAAAAACATCATTGTTAGCATCATGTCCGGCTTCATTCCAAGGAATAGTCCAGGTACAACTGCATGTAATACCGTGCCCATTCCCACTAAAAGGGATAGTGCCACTAAATTCTTCGTATTCATTTCTCATCTCTCCTCAACTTTGCTAAACTCATAATATTTGTTTCTCCTACAGTGCACTCTTTGCCTGTAGCGAAAAACTTTCATTCATTATAACATATTATTTCTTGGGGTAAAGCACTAATTTTCTGTTAATTATTTTTTCTAAACTTATTCATAAACTCAACGAGCTGACAGACGTGGTCTAAAGGAATAGCATTGTAGATGGAAGCACGACAGCCACCAACTGATCGATGTCCGTTAAGACCGATAAACCCAGCAACACTTGCCTGTTGAAGAAAATTTTTCGTTGTTTCTTCATCATGCAGGTTGAATGTAACATTCATTTTTGAACGGCTATCAGTCGAAGCATGGCCAATATAGAATCCTTCACTTTCATCGATGCAATCATAAAGGACCTTTGCTTTTTCGTCATTTTTCTTTTCGATTATATCTAAGCCACCTAATCTATCAGCCCAATCAAGAACTAATTTCAATAAGTAAATCGCTAATGTAGGTGGAGTATTATAAAGTGAATTATTTTTAGCATACGTGTTGTAATTTAACATCGTTGGTAAGTTTTCATTCGAATTAATAAGTAGGTCCTTTTTGATGATGACAACTGTTACACCAGATGGTCCTAGATTCTTTTGTGCACCTGCATAAATAAGGTCAAAATGTTCGATTTTAAATTTTTTGCTTAAGATATCACTGGACATATCTGCAATGAAAGGATACTTCCCAATGTCGGGAAATGATTGCCATTGAGTACCATAAATCGTATTATTACTCGTGATGTGAAGGTAAGCTGTATTTTCAGCTAATGCATCAAGTTGAAAGGGAGGAATGGATCGGTAATTTTCATCTTTACTTGAAGCAACTACATTCGTTTTACCAATTTTTTTTGCTTCTTGCAAAGCTTTTTCAGACCAGACCCCTGATAAAATATAATGGCCAACTTTTTCTTCTGTTAATAAATTCATTGGGACCATTGAGAACTGCAAGCTTGCTCCACCTTGTAGAAAAAGAACCTCATAGTTATCTGGAATCGCAAGAAGCTTTCGGAGCAATTCCTTTGCCTGATTATGAACAGTCTCATATTCATTGCTGCGATGACTAAGCTCCATGATAGCCATTCCACTTCCATTGAAATTTAGCCAGTTTGCTTCAGCTACCTTTAACACTTCATCAGGTAGTGCAGCAGGTCCCGCGTTAAAGTTTAATGCACGATTCATTTTATTCCCCTCCATCCAATTTTCTTAAAAGATAACAAAGCATAACTTTTTGAAGTTAGAGAACTGTCTAGCTCCAGCGCCTACCCCCTCGAGGTCACAAGCCAATCCTCTTAGAAAGGTAAAGAACACCTTTCCAAGAGGCTCGACTTGTGCTTGTCGGGGGTGACCAAGGCGCTTGCGCTTTTATTATGGCAACGCTGTAATGAAATAAAGATATACTTAATCGTAACAAAAAAAATTAGTTTGTACAGAGGGGGAAATGAACATTCTGAAAATTATTTTCCGATCTTATTTTGGATACCTTCGGCAATAGCCTGTAAATCCTGAGGAGTGTAGTCAGACTGATGAGATTTACAAACTGCTCCGTAGCCGTCTCCTTTCCCATATCTTGGGATTAAATGCAAGTGGAAATGAAAAACCTCCTGCCCAGCTGCTTCTCCGTTATTTGCAAGCAAATTTATGCCCGCAGGATTTAGTTCTGCTTTAATCGCATTTGAAAGCTGAGGGACAACCTCGAAAAGATTAGAGGCAGTTTTTGCATCCATTTCATAAATATTTTCATTATGTATTTTTGGTATCACTAAAGTATGGCCCTTTGTTAATTGACTAATATCAAGAAATGCCAACACATGTTCATTTTCAAACACTTTAGCAGAAGGAATTTCACCTTTTACAATTTTACAGAAAATACAATCACTCATCTAAACCTACATCTCCTTTTAATGGTTTATGAATTGCTTCTTTACTATTATAGTACAAATAATAATCATATTAAGTTAATTATGTTTATTTGCCAAAGCTAATAAACATGATGAAGGGCAGGATCCGATTGGAATCCCGCCCATATGAAGGGGAAGCATTTTATTTACGTTTTTACTTCAGGTTGTTTCCTTTGATAAACACCTCATTTATTCAATGATTGTGCTTACAATAGGATTTTGCGATCTTTGCCCAAGCTGACCATCCCCTTGTTAACTTTATATGTTTCTTAACGTATAAAGCAGGTTGTTGTCTTTAACAAACACCTCATTTCAGAGTGTGTGCTAGACGACCTTTAGGAAGGTTAATCAGTTGTTTAGGATCATTTGGCTACAGTTCAGTGTAACCAATCCCTTTAGTGACGAAACGTGAATAGCCTTTGTCAAGAAATGTTGTTGTCTGCTGTAGACACCTCATTTCAAGTATTGAATAACCGTTGTGTTTTCAATCGGCTTGTTCCCCTTCAAAATATAGAATACCCGATCTTATTTTATATATACGTCAAAATAAAATTTAAGCAGTGAATGTTGATTTGCAATGAAATAGCCAATTAAAAATTGGACAAGGCACTAATTGTTTTTTTACAATGATAGTAATAACTTTATTGAATTCACGGAAGGACGTAGAATGATGGCTTTATTGCAAATTGAGAACGTAACGGGTGGATATACAAGAAATCCTGTGTTAAAGGATGTTTCTTTTGAAGTAAATGAAAAGGAAATTGTCGGTTTAATTGGCTTGAATGGTGCTGGAAAAAGTACGACGATTAAACATGTCATTGGATTAATGGAACCGCATCAAGGTGAAATAAAGATAAATGGGAAGGCGTTTCCGCATGATAAGGAAGGTTATCGCAAGCAATTTACCTTTGTGCCAGAGACACCCATTTTATATGATGAGCTAACGTTAGAGGAGCATTTACGAATAACCGCGATGGCATACGGACTAGAGGAAGGTGTATATAAGGAAAGGATGGAAAAGCTTCTAAAGGAGTTTCGGATGGAGAAGCGGTTAAAATGGTTTCCTGCTCATTTTTCAAAAGGGATGAAGCAAAAAGTAATGATTATGTGTGCTTTTCTCGTGCAACCATCATTATATATTGTTGATGAACCTTTTGTAGGTCTTGATCCACTCGGTATTCAATCCTTACTTGATTTGATGAAGAAGATGAAAGAAAATGGGGCAGGTATTTTGATGTCTACTCATATCCTTGCAACGGCAGAAAGATATTGTGATAAGTTCGTCATCCTGCACGAGGGTAAGGTAAGAGCCAAAGGAACTTTGAATGAATTGCGAGAACAATTTTCAATGCCTGATGCAACGCTCGATGATATTTATATTCAGCTGACAAAGGAAGAAGATTATGTTTGATGAAAAGATTTTATGGAAAGAGCGATTTAGCAAAACTGTTAAAGAGCTAAGTCGCTATTTAAAATATATATTTAATGGACATTTTGTCATTGTTATGGTTTTTTTAATTGGAACAGGAGCTTATTATTATCAAGAATGGCTTAAGACGATTCCTGAACAGTTTCCTGTTGCAATGATTATGGCGGTTACCCTCGCGTTCCTGCTTACTCTTAGTCCGGTTTTTACATTTTTATTTGATGCAGATAAGGTATTTTTATTGCCACTTGAAAACAAATTATCGGGTTATTTTAGACGTTCTATTATTGTCAGCTTTATCATTCAAGCCTATTTACTCTTTATGGCATTAGGCGTTTTCATGCCAATGTATGCAGGTGTAAATGATGGGGATTTCGGAACATTCTTTCCTTTTTTTGGTGTTTTGCTATTGATGAAGATCGTCAATATTCTTATCCGTTGGAAGGTACAATATTTTGTTGAGACAAGGACACATATTGTTGATAGTTTCGTTCGATATGCGATTAATGCAGTATTTTTATATTTTCTCTTTTCCAATGCCGGAATACTCTTTCTAGTCCCAGAATTATTGTTAATGCTTATTTTATTGTATTTTTACAACATAAATACGAAAACAAAGGGCTTGAAATGGGAATTTTTAATTGAGCAGGAAGAAAGACGAATGACAGCCTTTTATCGCCTAGCCAATTTATTTACGGATGTACCGAAGCTAAGGGATAGAATAAAACGAAGAAAATGGCTTGATTGGCTATTTGCAAACATGAAATTTTTACAGGAGAAAACCTTTAGTCATTTATTTGTTAGAACGTTTTTACGAGCAGGAGATTATTTCGGACTATTTATTCGTTTGACGGTAATAGGTGGAGCTGGGATTTATTTTATCTCCTTTGGAATAGGGCAAATATTAGTTGTATTACTGTTTATGTATTTAACGGGTTTTCAATTAATGCCACTTTGGAAGCATCACCAAAATAAGCTGTGGATAAACTTATACCCGATAAAAGCGGAAGTAAAGGAACAATCATTTAGAAAACTATTGTCTGGCCTTTTATACGTCCAAGCTATTTTGTTATCGATGGTGATTTTAATCAAAGGGGAGCTTCTTCTCACTTTGATTTCCGTTATTGCTGGGTTAGGTTTTGCGTTCTTATTCACTAAAATTTTTGTCCAAAAAAAGCTACAGTCTTAACTCATAAGAATAACTTTCTAATGAAACTATTTTCTCCTTTGAGCGTATGTAGTAAGAAGCGGTAATAAAGGAAGGGTAGCGAATGAATCAGTATGAGTTAAAGGTTTATGATGAGATTGAGGAATGGAAACGAAAAATGGTGAAGCGCTCAAGCCTACTTAATCGAATCTCCAAAACTGCGCAAGGAAAATTAAACAGTCTAATACCAGAAAAAGCACAGCAAATTATGACTGATAGTATAAAAGCAATGGTTAAAGCAACACTAGTCGGCTCGAATTTAACCACAAAAAAAATGCAATCGCCTGCTAGTACACTAGAGGAAAAAGATGCTTTGCTTGCTGAAAAGCTAGCTGTTTACCGAAAAACAGCGATTATCGAAGGAGCAGGAACAGGGGCAGGCGGCATTCTATTAGGTTTAGCTGATTTCCCTTTGCTGCTATCCATTGAAATGAAGTTTTTATTTGAAGCAGCGTCTGTTTATGGCTATGACACGAGTGAATATGAGGAACGCTTATTTATTCTTCATGTGTTTCAACTTGCTTTTTCTAGTGATGAAAAGCGTAGAGAGACGATG
>JAEWIG010000250.1 GCA_023387295.1 Bacillota bacterium
GTCCTGGCATCATACTATAGTTTCCTTCTTCTATTCCAACTAAATATCTTTTTTGAATTTTTGTTGCCGTCTGTAAGTCATCCAGACTCATGCCTTTTGCTAAGCGTGCTTCCTTTAGTATTCTACCAATTTCCGTCAATTACAACACCTTCCAACTCACGAAAAATCAAAGCCTCCGAAATCAGTTTCAGAAAACATTTTCGTTTTATCAACAATATCATACGTAATTTCTTCTTCAGGATCATGCCGGAGTTCTATAATATAATCAAAATCATCTATGGAGTATTGTGTGTTTTCAACAAAAATATCTGGATGTTCAATCACTTTCACAGCAGACATACTCATGATCTCACGAACAAGCTGCCAATGCTTTTCATTAGCCCTCCTAGAAGAAACGATGCCATCAATAATAAATAAATTGTTTTCATTGTATTCTTCACGAATTAATTGATTACGAATTGTTTGTTTTAATAGTGTGGATGATACGAATAGCCATCGCTTATTAGCACAAACACTTGCCGCGACAATCGATTCCGTTTTCCCCACACGTGGCATTCCTCGTATACCAATTAGTTTGTGCCCATCCTGCTTAAATAATTCTGCCATAAAGTCAACTAATATTCCAAGCTCGTCCCTAACAAATCTAAAGGTTTTTTTATCGTCAGCATCTTGCCGAATATATCTACCATGACGTACCGCTAATCGATCTCTTAGTTTCGGTTTCCGAAGCTTAATTAAATTAATTGTATCCATAGTATGTAAAATAGATTCAAGCCGCACAATTTGCTCATTATTTTCAGCTAAGATCAATAATCCCCTGCGACCTTGTTCTACACCGTTAATTGTAACAATATTGATTGAGAGCATTCCGAGCAAGGAAGAAATATCACCAAGCAAACCTGGTCGATCCTTTTGGATTTCATATTCTAAATACCACTCTGTTTTGCTCATTCATAACCCCCCTCACGACAATTGCTACGTGATTCTCCACCTCCTTAATCATAAATGATTTCACTTAAAGATGAAAGAAAAAACCAATGTAAACCAAATAAAAGTACATAATCTCGATTAAATTAAAAAAAGAGAGGACTTCCCTCTCCTTTTTTGCATAAACGTATTTATTTTTGGGTTCCGTTGTTTTCAACTAGCTTTACCATAATATTAGCGATCGCCTGCTGTTCTTCTTTACTAGCAACCGACCAAAGATCAGAAAGAACCCTTTGCTGCTCATTTTTAGGATCAACTTGTTTAGCTAAATAATCTCCGATTTGGTATGCAAGATTATTAATTGTATCTTTGTTCATTCCTTGATCCTGTCCGTGATCAAGTCTGTCACCAAGGAAGTCCTTCCACTGTTGCCAATTATCAAGTACAGACATTTTATTATCCTCCTTCAAGACAATGTTTGTACATTTGTACATCATTATTTTGGATAAGAAGGAGATAAAATATGCACTTTTTTATTATATTAAAAATTACAGATCACCGGGCTGAAAGACACTCCTGATAGAAGTTTCCCATTATGTATACCACCCACCATTTACAGCGAGCACCTGTCCAGTAATATACGAAGCCTTATCTGAAATTAGAAATGAAACGGCATCTGCAATATTTTCGGATGATGCTAATCTCCCCATCGGAATTTCATTTTTGATTTCTTCTAACTCTTCGAATGTAAATCCTTCCATCATTGCAGTTTGTACAGCTCCTGGTGCAACCGCATTTACTCTGATTCCGTTAAATGCTAATTCCTTGCTTAATGATTTAACAAATGCAATTTGTGCTCCTTTAACTGTAGAATAGGCAACTTCACACGCAGCTCCGGTTTGACCCCAAATAGAGGAAATTACAACGATATTTCCATTCCCCTTTGTTAACAATTTAGGCAAAAGCTGTTTCGTTAAAAGAAGTGGTGTCTTTACATGTAAATTAATAAGGCGCTCAGTCTCTTCTTCTTTTAAATCATAGAGCAATCCCGAGAGACTTGTGCCACTATTATGCACAATCCCATCTAGAGAAAAAACATTTTTAACAACCTTTTTATATCCATTACTAGAAGAGAGATCTGCTTGGATAGGTATATATTCACCCCCATATGATTCAAGCTCGGTTAGAAGCATTTCTATCGCCTGTTTATTTTTATGATAATGCAAATATAAAGAATAGCCTTCACTCGCTAATTGAACAGCAATTGCTCCGCCGATTCCCCCACTAGCCCCTGTAATTAATACAAATTTCTTCATTTTTTTCACTCCTGTAAAAAAGGCGCCAGCCGCTCCTCATCTAACTTTATTTTTTTATTAAAAGAAAGAAAGCGCCAAGCTTGGCGCTTTACTTATTTTTTCGGCACAACCTGACATACCGTTAACCGCTCTTCTGAAATAAACTCGCTACCTACCTTCTCGATATCCTCAAGGGTAATACTTTCAAGTGTTGAAACAACATCGAATAAATTCATTTCATTAAAAGCATATCTTGTAAATTGATTGGCAATATATTCAGGTGAATTAATTGCGCGTAGGAAGCCACCAATTTTTTTCTTCTTAGTTCGCTCTAGGCTTTCTTTAGTTATAATACCTTTCTCCTTCACTTTAAGAAGTACTGCCCTTAACGATTCTGCTAATTTATCCGGATCACTCGTATCTCCACCCACCATCGCAAACCCAAATCCGTTTTCCTGTGTGTAGTCATAGGAAAACGTATCATCAATTAAACCATCATTATAAAGGGTGCTATAATGCTCCGAGCTTTTTCCGAATAACAGATCAAGTAAAACATTAATACTTAATTCTGTCTTCAGCATTTCTTGACCTGATTGATTAGCATTATGAGTCTTTATCCCAACTAAGCATTTCGATGTTTGAACATTCATCTCTAATACCTGTTTTTTCTCTACAACTTCTGCTGGTTCATCTTCAAACCGACGTTTAATCTCAGGCATGTCTTGATATTTTTTTCTACCTTGGTTTTCTTTTACTTGCTCCATTATTTTTTCTGGTTCAACTGGTCCCACAATAAATAACAGCATATTGCTCGGATGATAAAATGTGTTATAGCAATCATAAAGCATATCTTTTGTTATATGTGAAATAGACTCAATGGTACCAGCAATATCGATGTTTACGGGATGATTTTTATACATGTTTTGAATGAGACCGAAATATATGCGCCAATCCGGATTATCATCATACATCGTAATTTCTTGCCCAATAATCCCCTTTTCCTTTTCAACCGTCTTCTCTGTAAAATACGGGTCTTGAACAAAGTCGATTAATGTTTCTAGGTTTCTCTCTACATTTGACGTGCTTGAAAACAAATAAGCTGTCCTCGTAAATGAAGTAAACGCATTTGCTGATGCCCCTTGCTTGCTAAACTGTTGGAAAACGTCACCATCTTCCTTCTCAAACAGTTTATGCTCTAAAAAGTGGGCAATTCCATCAGGAACTTTAACAAAAGTATCTGTTCCGATTTTCTGAAAATGATTATCTACTGAACCATATTTCGTCGTGAAAGTTGCATATGTTTTATTAAACCCTTTTTTCGGCAAAATATAAACATCTAGCCCATTACTTAACTGTTCATAATAGATTTCTTCTTGTAATTGATCATATGTGATTTTTTCCATTATTGAACAACCTCCTTCCCAGTTAAAAAGTATATCGTATCTAGCTGGATTTTATGGGCTACAGCGATTACTTCATCCTTCGTCACTTGATCCATTTTTGAAATCCAATCATCAAGTTTCAACTCTTTTTGTGATACGACATTATGATAGAGTACTTCGACAACGCCACGCGACGTATCAATCGTTTCAAGAAGTTGGTTTTTTATTACTGCTTTCGTCTGATCTAATTCTTCTTCTGTAAAATCCCCTTGTTTCATTGCTTCCATTTGGTCATGAATAATACTAACTGCCTGGTCATAGTTTTTATTATCAATTCCTGACATAACCATCATGAGCCCTTTATGACTTTCAAGTCTACTTGATACATAATACGCAAGACTG
>JAEWIG010000274.1 GCA_023387295.1 Bacillota bacterium
GACGCGGTGTTTTCGGGTAACAACTGCTTAGGTTGGTTACCGTTCTTTCGACGACGCGGTGTTTTCGGGCATCAAATGCCTAGGTTGATTACCGTTCTTTCGACGATGCGGTGTTTTCGGGCATCAAATGCCTAGGTTGGTTACCGTTCTTTCGCCGACGCGGTGTTTTCGGGCATCAAATGCCTAGGTTAATTACCGCTCTTTCGCCAATGCGGCATTTTCGGGCATCAAATGCCTAGGTTGATTAACACTCTTTCGCGTATATATTATTGACATGATAATAATTGGTTTTATATAATCAATACGAAACCAAAAGGTGTTATATTTACATTGAAAGAAGGTTTATTAATGGAAAATAATAAAATAGTAGAAGACATAAAGAAAACAGTTATTTTTGAAGCTCCTATTCAAAAGGTTTGGGACATCGTTTCAACAGCGGAAGGAATGTCCTCTTGGTTTATGCCGAATGACTTCCAAGCAATTGTCGGACATGAATTTCATATTCAATCCCCCTTCGGTCCATCCCCTTGTAAAGTATTAGAAGTTGATGAGCCGAACCGACTTTCTTTTTCTTGGGACACAGATGGATGGTTTGTAACATTTATCTTAAAAGAATTAGACGATAAAACTGAGTTTACACTTATTCATGGTGGTTGGAATGAATCTAAAACTATTGTTCCGAAAGCGAAACAAGAAGCAGCTAAAGTCCGCGAACAGATGAATGGCGGTTGGGAAGCAATTGTTCATCAAAAATTACGTAAAGTTGTAGAAGGATAATGTCTGCTTTACCAAAGTACGATGTATTTCAAGCAATTGCAGATCCAACGCGAAGAGATATACTGAAAATACTAGCTGAAAAGGAACGTCCGATTTCAGACATTACTTCACACTTCTCTATGAGCCGAACCGCGATTGCCAAGCATCTACATGTACTTTCCGAAGCACAATTAGTAAGTGGACAAAAAGTCGGGAGAGAAAAACGCTACCGTTTACAGCCCGAATCCTTCGAGGAATTAAAGGATTGGCTCTCCTATTTCGATCGATTCTGGGATAATAAGCTGGCACAGCTGAAGTATTTAATTGAAGATAAAGAAGATTAAGTACAGTTAAAAGATTCTGGGACATAAATTTTTAGCCAATGAAAAACCCGAACTATTATTTAATATTCTAATTAGAGTTTCAAATAATAGTTCGGATTTACTTTATATATGTTTATCTTACTATAGAACTTGTTCTGCTTTAACAAATGCTATTTTAGTTATTTCCCGGCTTCTTTTTGTTTCCTATTTTACAGGAACCCAAATCTCTGAATACAAATCAGGGCTTGATGGATCCTCATCTGAATATACCTCTAAATCTGGTGTACCAGCGTGCACATACCCACTGGATGGGAACCATTCTGAAAAAATTTGTTTCCACACTCGATGCATCGCATGTGGCATCGCTCCATGCACTTCAAACACTGCCCATTTCGAAGCTGGAATTTCCCGTTGTAAAAATCCCTTAGGCTTCTCACCTTCAAAGGCTGTAGCTACCCAATAATCCATTTGTTGTGTTTGTTTACTATCTTCTTCAGCAACACAAACTCCTAGTACTCCCTTAACCGCTCCATTATTATAACTAGCGATTAAATCACAAGTTCCATCGGCATTTACCTCATCCCACAATTTTGGAATCCCGATTTGATTTTCCCCATTCGCAAACGAAAATGAACGTTTAATTCCTACAATTTGAAATGCCTCTTTTTCAACAATTCTGTAATTCATTGGTTCGGCCCCTTTCAGACTCACTTGGATGACCAAGCGGTTATAAGATTGCAGCTTTCCAACACCTTTTCGAGCTTCACTTGGTGAAACGCCGTGCTGTCTACGAAAAGCCTTTGTGAAAGCTTCAGGAGTGTCATAGCCATACTTGTAAGCGAGAGCAATAATTTTCACATTTGTTCTAAGTAATTCTTCAGCGGCTAATGTTAAGCGTCTTCGACGGAGATACTCACTAATTGTTAAATCCGTCAAAATCGAGAAAGTTCGCTGAAAATGAAACAGAGAAGCGTTTGCTTCGTTGGCTATATCTTCTATTTTTATGTCATCCAACAAATGCTCTTCCATATAGTTTATCGCTTTTTGCAATGATTCCACCCAGGCCATATCGCTCACTCCTCATACACAGTTTATTAACAACCGAAGCTTAAATCCTGTCATTTTATGCTTTGTTTGAACAGTTGTAAATTAAAAATTCTTGAAGTGGGGGTCTTACTGCCCGTTAATTTACGATAAACTGCGCTCTAATCTATCTTTTATTGTAAAACGATTATCTCTTTTCTGAAACTTCTATTAAAGAAAAAACGTAATTAATATGAAGACTTTTTTAAGGAGAGGAAGAAGTGGTCAAAAAAATCCTTATCGGGTTGGGTACTCTATTTGGGCTATTTGTAATTGGAGTCATACATTAAAGCCGTTCACGAAGGTGGATTACTAAACGACTCATCTCTTGAAAAACTTTTCACTCCTGAAAAGGACAACTATGGATATGGATGGATTGCTACAGAAATACTCGATGAAAAAGCACATTGGCATAACGGAGGCATTAATGGATTCCGTTCGATTATGATCCATTATCCTGAAAAAGACTACTCGATTATATTTCTAAGTAATAATATGTTGGCAGATATAGATAGCATGGCACTCGAGCTATCCGCCATTCTTTTCGATGAAAAATTAACGATATTCGACCGTTTTTAGCTATGGACGTCTTAGTATCGAGCACTCTTTCGAAAATATCTAGCAGATTTTGGAGATTATCTAACAGATATTATAGATAATCTAGCAGAGTTCCACAATTATCGAGCACTCTCCTAATTACAACAGCTCTAAGACCGTTTATTCATAGCTCTATCGAATAAACGGTCTTAAAAATATTTAATTTTTCATGCCTGTATAAATGTGAATGGCATCTCGCAAAAATTCTGCAGTTCCAGGCTGCTCTTTATCGTAATAAGCCGTAAATCGTTCATCATCGACATACATTTGCGCTAAGTTAGCGTGTGCTTCTTTGCTGTATTCTTTCCAGTAGAAGCATAGCCATTTCTTGTGCAGGTCTGCCGCTTTTTGCGCTAATTCACTTGCTGGATCACCTGTTGCAAAGGCTTGTGCTAATGTCATCTGAACCTCATTTGCCAAGTTTGTTACGGCATCATGCTCTTCCTGAGTCATATTCATCACTTTGGCATTGGATTTTTCTACTGCATCCTCACCATACTTTTCGCGAATTTCTTTTCCGTATTTCTTCTCGTTCTCGTCAATCATTGCCTTCTTAAAACCTTCAAACTTCTCTTTATCTGACATGTGAATTCTCCCTTCTGTTAAAGCAATTGTTTTCTCCACATTATTGATTAACAAATCCAACTGTTTTCTTTTTTCAAGGAGTTTTTCACGATGATCTTTGAGTGCAATAGCTCCGTCAAAGGATGGCGAGGTGACAATATTTTTTATGCTCTCTAAACTAACACCTAACTCTCGATAAAAAAGAATCTGCTGCAGCCTATCTACCTCCGCTTGCCCATAAATTCTGTATCCAGATGAATTGATTCTTGCCGGCTTAAGAATATCAATTTCATCATAATATCTAAGTGTTCGAGCACTGACCCCAGCTATTTTTGCTAACTTTTGCACCGTGTATTCCATTTATGATCAACTCCTTGTCATTAACAATACACCTTTACGCAACGTGAAGGTCAATCGTTATTTTCTTATATCTTTTAAAATAATTAATAAATAATATGAACAGTTGATGAACTATTTCATTATTTTACCTGATTTTAACCTTGTAAATTTATACTTTAGTAATTTACTGCGACAATTTTCAACAATCTTTTCGGAGGTCATTCAAATGAAATTATTTCATTTTGGGAAACAGGAAAAACAAAAAGATG
>JAEWIG010000418.1 GCA_023387295.1 Bacillota bacterium
CTGCAACAGAGGAGCAACTTGCTTCAATGGAGGAGGTTATGGCATCAGCAGTAACTCTATCCAAAATGGCTGAGGAGCTTTATGCATTAGTAAAAAAGTTTAAGTTGTAATGAAAGGAATTTATAAAATCTTTGAAAAAATGGAGCGTGTTAATTAACATACGCTCCATTTTTGACGGTCTTTTTATTTTAATGCTGATTGTAACTTTCCAATAAAATTCAACGCTTGTCCAGTTCCGATAGCAACAGATTCCAGCGGACTAGGTGCTAAATGCACAGGTACGAAAATTTCCTTTGAAATCCATTCTTGTAATCCGTTAATTAAGGCACCGCCACCTGATAAAATAACGCCTCTATCGACGATATCTCCACTTAATTCTGCAGGACTTGACTCTAACGTGGCGCGAATGGCTTCTAAGATTTGAATTAATGATTCTTTCATCGCATCACGAATTTGATAAGAAGATAACGTAATTGTTTTCGGAAGGCCGGTAACAAGATCGCGTCCTCGAACTTCCATTGTTAGTTCATCATGATCAATTAATGCATAACCTATCTCAATTTTGACTTGTTCAGCTGTTCGTTCACCAATTAGGACATTAAATTCCTTCCTGACGAACTGCATAATATCATCATCAAGTTTATCTCCACCAATTCGAATCGAATGACAGGCTACGACTCCGCCATATGAAATAATCGCTACTTCAGTAGAACCTCCACCAATATCTACGACAACATTTGCGACAGGTTCCTCAACAGGAAGACCTGCCCCAATAGCTGCTGCAACAGGCTCTTCAATTAAATGAACATGCTTTGCTCCCGCATGACGAACGGCATCATGAATCGCTCTTCGTTCTACGCTTGTAGAACCTGAAGGGGTACAAATAACAACAGTTGGTTTTCTTATTGAAAAGTTTGCTCGTTTCATTGCTTTTCCTATTACATATCGAAGCATTTCAGTAGTTGTTTGATAATCCGCTATAACGCCATCCTTTAATGGTCGAATGGCAATAATTCTACCTGGAGTTTTGCCAATCATGTCTTTTGCTTCTTTCCCGACGGCGAGTACCTTCTGTGTATTCGTATCAATCGCAACAACGGACGGCTCATTAAATACAATTCCTTTATTTTTACTATAAACAAGAATATTTGCTGTTCCAAGGTCAATTCCTAATTCAGTAGTTGAAATCATTTGTTTCCCACCTAATTCGTTTTATTTCATCACTCATTTATAATCTTCTAACACGTTAACATGATTATGGGGGAGTTTTAGGAATTGTTATCAAATCGTTATTAAACTGTAACGAATGTAGAAAACTTGTCTTTATTTATATATCGTTTTAATTTTGAATAGGAATAAGGAATTCTGTTAATAATGCTTAGATGTTGGACTAGAAATGAGTTTTCCGATCGTTTGCCGCTGAAAGTCTTCAGACTTTATGATAGTATAGAGGGGAAGTATCCGCAGAAAAGGCAGTGAGAACAGTTTGAAAAATAAAGAAAAGCTGGTGGTGCTAATTGGTCCTACTGCGGTAGGGAAAACGAAATTAAGTATTGAACTAGCAAAGAAGTATAATGGTGAAATCATTAGCGGTGACTCCATGCAAATTTATAAAGAAATGGATATTGGCACTGCTAAAATAACAAACAGTGAAATGGAAGGGATACCTCACCATTTAATTGATATAAAGGAACCGGATGAAGGATTTTCTGTAGCAGAATTTCAGGAGCTAGTTAGAGGGGAAATTTCTGAAATTACCGCACGAGGGAAACTTCCAATTATTGTTGGGGGAACCGGGCTTTATATTCAATCCGTTATTTATGATTATCAGTTTTCCGATGCACCGAGTGATGAATCAGTTAGGAAAGAGCTAGAAGCAAGAGCTGCAATAGAAGGAAACGAAAGCTTGCATCTTGAGCTACGGCAGGTCGATCCGATAAGTGCTGATAAAATACACCCGAATAATATTCGCAGGGTCATTAGGGCCTTAGAGGTGTACCACTGTACCGGGAAAACGATAAGTGAATATCAGGATAAGCAAGACCCAGAGCTCATGTATGAAACAGTTATTATTGGCTTAACGATGGAAAGAGAAATTCTATATGAGCGAATTAATAAACGGGTTGACTTAATGATAGAAGAAGGATTGCTTTCTGAAGTAGAGAAATTGTACAATCGAGGCTTAAAGGATTGTCAGTCCATTCAAGCGATAGGATATAAAGAAATCTATGAGTTTTTCGAAAATCGCATTACATTGGAAAGAGCAATCGAACAATTAAAGCAAAATTCTAGACGTTATGCAAAAAGACAGCTCACCTGGTTCCGTAATAAAATGAACGTGAATTGGTTTGATATGTCGGAAGCTGCCGATTCAAGTAATTTTCAAAAAAAACTTGCGGAAATTTCAGCACATATTGAAGGAAAGCTTCAAATAAAATCGAATACATAGTAATAGAGATAAAAGAGGAGGATACAGAAATGAGAACGTCGATTAATATTCAAGATCAATTCCTAAACCAGCTTCGCAAAGACAATACTAATGTGACAGTGTTTTTACTAAATGGATTCCAAATTAGAGGTCAAATTAAAGGCTTTGATAATTTTACAGTTCTCTTCGAATCAGAAGGGAAGCAACAACTCGTGTATAAGCACGCAATTTCTACATTTGCTCCACAACGTAATGTCCAGCTAGACCTTGAAGCTCAAGCTTAAACGTAAATCTGTATGTATGTAATACCATTTAATTAATCTTACACCCGCTTCATTTGAGAAGCGGGTTATTTATGTTTTAAAAAAGCTTTAATGAAGTCAACAGTACTTGAATACACATAGATTGAGATTCATTTCTAGTAGTGAAAAAACTTAGAAAATATCTAGGCTTTTGTCACAATCAAAACGTCAAAGCGTATACTGTTCCTGAGAATGAGAGGTGAATGCTTTTGGACCAACCGATTCGCTTAAAAAATAACGGACAAATAAGTATTGTCCTAAATTCGCAGAAACGTAAATCAGTAGCAAAAGAATTACCAGATTCTCATGCTGTTGAAAGAGAAATTCCGAAAGAACATGCAGCGCTAAAGGAGATTGAAAATGAATTAAGCGCTCTAGTAGGAATGGAAGAAATGAAAAGAACAATTAAAGAAATATATGCGTGGATTTATGTGAATAAAAAACGAGAAGAATTAGGGCTCAAGGCAGGGAAACAAGCACTTCATATGATGTTTAAAGGAAATCCTGGAACTGGAAAAACGACAGTAGCAAGATTAATTGGACGATTATTTCAAAAGATGAATGTTTTATCGAAAGGTCATTTAATTGAAGCAGAACGAGCTGACCTAGTTGGTGAATATATTGGGCATACTGCTCAAAAAACAAGAGATTTAATCAAAAAATCCATTGGTGGAATTCTATTTATTGATGAAGCCTACTCACTCGGTCGAGGAGGAGAAAAGGATTTCGGAAAAGAAGCGATTGATACCCTTGTCAAGCATATGGAGGATAAGCATCATGAATTCATCCTCATCCTTGCAGGTTATTCAAGAGAAATGGATTATTTTCTGTCTCTCAATCCGGGCCTTCATTCACGTTTTCCCTTAGTCATAGATTTTCCGGATTATTCAATTGCACAATTGATGGAAATTAGTGAGAAAATGTTAAAGGAGAGAGAGTATTTATTAAGTCATGAGGCAGAAAAGAAGCTCCGTGAGCACCTAATCTGGCTAAAAACGGTCTTAAATCCAGTGAGTTTTTCAAACGGCCGATATATAAGAAACGTTCTTGAAAAATCAATCCGTGCGCAAGCTATGAGACTCTTACTGCAAAATATTTATGATAGACATGAACTAATCACAATCAGAAGTAACGATCTTGTTTTTGATGAAGATTTGTAACCTGATAAAAAAATCGATGTCATGACATTATTTTAGTTAATGGGGCTGTCCAAAAACAAAGAGCCTGGCACCTCCAACACTTTATATAGATGAAAAGCTATTAAAGTTACTCTATATAAGGTGTTGTGAGGAGAGAGCCAGGCACTTATCGGACAGCCCCATTAATTTTCGAATTGATATTAGAGTTTAACACATCTTTTTGTTATGATGTTAGTAAGGAAAATACACGATTTCCAAGTAATATAGGGAAAGAAGGATGTTGATTGGCACAAAAATCTGAATTTGAGAAAGTCATTCTAGTTGGCTGTCAAACCAATGAAGAAGATAGTAGCTTTAGCTACTCGATGGAAGAACTAGAGTCCTTAACTGAAACGGCGAAAGGAAAGGTTCTTGCTACATTAACACAGAAAAGAGACCGAATTCATTCGGCTACATATATCGGTAAAGGAAAGGTTGAAGAATTAACTAATTTGCAAGATGAGCTAGGAGCAGACATCATTATCTTTAATGATGAATTATCTCCGAGCCAAGTTCGCAACCTTTCTTCTAATCTTGATGCGAAAATAATTGACCGTACACAATTAATTTTAGATATTTTTGCACAAAGGGCCCGTTCGAAGGAAGGGAAGCTTCAAGTGGAATTGGCTCAGCTTCAATATTTGCTTCCTCGTCTTTCTGGACAGGGTATCCAATTATCTAGATTAGGTGGAGGAATAGGGACAAGAGGTCCGGGGGAAACGAAGCTAGAATCAGACCGTCGTCATATTCGAAACCGAATTAATGAAATAAAAAACCAGCTTTCCGTAATAGTGGAGCATCGTGAGCGGTATAGAGAAAGAAGAAAAAAGAACAAGGCCTTTCAAATTGCCATTGTTGGCTACACGAATGCAGGAAAGTCAACGTTATTCAATCGCTTAACAGAGGCGGGAACTCTTGAAGAAAATCAATTATTTGCCACACTTGATCCACTGACAAGAAAAATTATTTTGCCGAGTGGTTTTCAAACCTTATTAACGGATACGGTTGGTTTCATTCAGGATTTACCAACGACTCTTATTGCTGCATTTCGTTCAACCCTTGAGGAAGTAAAGGAAGCAGACCTATTATTACATCTTGTTGATAGCTCAAATCCTGATTATTTTCAACATGAGCAAACCGTAAATAAATTACTCGCAGAATTAAATATTGATAATATCCCGCAGATTACGGTTTATAATAAAAGAGATTTAAGGCATCAGGATTTTGTTCCGACTGCGAAAACAAAAGCTATTCAAATCAGTGCATTTGATGACCAAGATCGTCATGAATTAAAATCATTAATTGAGGAGACTCTGCTAGAATTAATGGTTTATTATCATGTTGAAATTCCGTCTTCGGAAGGTAAGCTTCTTTCACAGCTGAAAAACGAGACCATTTTACGAGAGTTATCCTTCCAGGAAGAAAAGCAAGTGTATGAATGTAGAGGGTATTATTTACCCGAACATCAGATTGCAGGACAATTAAAAAAATTTACAGTATAGATAGGAGAACTAAACAATCATGTTTCAACAATTTACATATGGGGAAAAGCTGCAACCAATAGTTACTGCAGTAGAAACGCAAATTTCAAGTGTGCTTCAGCAAATCGATAAGAGGATTGATGAAAATCAGTTTCGTGTCTTATCGAGCTTTCAACATCACCAAGTAAGTGATTCACATTTTATCCCAACGACGGGCTATGGGTATGATGATATTGGAAGGGATACACTTGAAAAAATTTATGCTGATGTATTTGGCGGAGAGTCAGCACTTGTTCGCCCGCAAATTGTATCTGGGACACATGCCATCTCGATCGCTTTATTCGGCGTGTTACGACCTGGAGATGAGCTTCTATATATTACTGGCAAGCCTTATGATACGCTCGAAGAAATTGTCGGTATTAGCGGAAATGGTGTAGGCTCATTACGTGAGTTCGGGATTACCTATAATAGTGTGGAATTAACGGCAGATGGGAAAGTTGATTATCAAGCTGTCGCGAGTGCGATCAAGCCGAATACAAAAATGATTGGAATTCAGCGCTCAAAGGGATATGCAACAAGACCATCTTTTATGATTGATGAAATTAATGAAATGATCTCATTTGTTAAGGAAATCAAGCCAGATGTAGTCGTTTTCGTTGATAATTGTTATGGTGAGTTTGTTGAAGATAGAGAACCTTGTCATGTCGGTGCAGACTTAATGGCTGGCTCACTTATTAAGAATCCTGGAGGCGGTCTGGCCAAAACAGGTGGATATATCGTTGGAAAAGAAAAATGGGTTGAAGCGTGCTCTTATCGGTTGACCGCTCCAGGTCTAGGTGCAGAAGCAGGTGCATCCCTTTATTCTTTGCAGGAAATGTATCAAGGCTTTTTTATGGCTCCACATATTGTTGGTCAAGCTTTAAAGGGTGCTGTTTTTACAGCAGGGATTCTAGAGCATCTGGGAATGAACTCTTCACCGAAATGGAACGCCAAAAGAACCGATTTAATTCAATCGGTTGAATTTAATGACCGTGAAAAAATGATTGCATTTTGCCAAGCGATTCAGTTTGCTGCACCAATTAATTCTCATTTTACCCCGTACCCAAGCGCGATGCCGGGGTATCAGGATGAGGTTATTATGGCAGCAGGTGCTTTTGTTCAAGGTGCAAGTATTGAGCTTTCAGCCGATGGACCGATTAGACCGCCTTATGTTGCTTACGTACAAGGGGGATTAACTTACTCTCATGTAAAAATTGCTGTATGCATTGCAATAAATAGATTGTTAGAAAAAGGACTTATTACGATTGACTAACCAAAAAAACAAGGGCACAAAAAAATGTGTCCTTGTTTTTTTATGTTTATTTTTCGAAATGTAATATAAAAATAAAGAATGTGAGACGCGAAAAATTTTCATGTTAGAAAACCTAACATGAGATTGACAATAAACCTAACATCCATTATAGTAAATTTCATAATAAAAAAAGGAGGAGAAATGGGTGACTGGAAGCAAGCTTAGACGTTCCATGCCGCTTTTTCCAATTGGTCC
>JAEWIG010000389.1 GCA_023387295.1 Bacillota bacterium
GCATTATTGCAACCTCCTGGTGATTGTTTCGTAGACTGGCACTGGGAGGCTTTTTTATTATTATAAATAAAAATGCTGGAGTAGTGAAATGTTTTATTCACATACCCCAACATATATTATAGAACCTCTATTTTTACTTTATAGGAAACTGCGAGTTTCCTGTAAAGAGGCATGAAAAAACCATACCATTTTCATGGCATGGCAAAAAGACGATATGAATTAGAAAATATAAAAACCTTCTTCAAAATCGTATGAGTCATTAAAGATATCTTCATTTAGAAAATAATCCATATCCAAAAGATCTTCATCCTCCATTTTTCTAACTTCAGATGAAGTCATTCCTTCTGGTGGATTTTTAACGTATTTTTCTCGTAGTTCCGCTATAAGTTGTTCTTTTGTCATTGTAAAGTTTGCCTCCGTTTGTTTTGGTTTATATTTTACCTCACGGAGAAAGAAAAGAACATAGTAAACTAGGTATGAGATTTATATTTTTTCATTACCCTTTCATACATTTCATCTAGTGGAATACGTTTATGGTTATGGTATAACTCTAAAAATACCATGGTAGTACTACATTTAGGACATCTAAGTGGATCGTAACCAAAGGAGGCGAGTGATAGAATCGCGCCAACGATTAAAAGATAAATAGATACTATGTTTTTCTTTTGTAATTGCTCTTCGTATTTTTAAATCTGCTTTATGGTGTCTAGCATAGATGCCGTAGTAGCGAATCATTTTAAAGTGTTTTTCAGGAATGTGTTGAATTAAACGTTCTATAAAATCAAGAACAGGAATGGTTTCAACAATAAGTTTTTCATCTTCGTGTCGATTGTAATGGAATGTAACGTTGGTTCCATCATAAGCATCGATACGTTTTGTAGCGATCACAGGTCTTCCAAGATAACGGCCAATGTATTTGGTAATTACTTTAGGATCACATTTATTGGCTTTTGCACGAACATAAAAACCGTTCGAGCAATGAGCATAAATAAAAGATTTTATACGCTTAAAAGAGGAGCCAATGTGATGTTCCATTTCATTTAACAAAGCAGTTTGAAAGGCATTTCGCAGTTGTGTGTAATTAAAATGCTTAAAAGGTCTCCAGGGAGTAATGTTTCCAGTATCACCTTCTGAAATAAGACAATGGATATGAGGATTCCATTGTAGACTGCGACCAAACGAATGTAAAACACAGATGAAGCCAGGAACAAAATGTTCCCTTTTATTAACTTTTGAAAACATACGAAGAACAACACTTCGAACTGCGTGAAAAAGGCAGTTAAGTAAAGTACGATCCTTTAGAAAGAAAGATCTAAGTTCTTTTGGAATGGTAAAAACACAATGGCGATGTTGACAGTCTATGATTTTAAAGGACATGGAAGTGGTACGGTCGATGGAATACATGTATCTACAGGTAGGACAAAAACGACTCTTACAACGAAAGGAAACAAATTTAAGTTCCCCGCAGTCGGAGCAGCCATACATGGCGCCGCCGTAAGATGGATCACCGCAGTTTAACATTCTATCTACGTTTTCAAGAACAGATACACGAGGATGAAAAATATATTTCATTTCTTCATAATGGTTGATAAAAATTTTTTGTAGTAAATTCATAAAACAATTATTACAGAAAATTTAACAAAAAGAAACCCCTTAATTCCCCTCATGAATGAGGGGCTAGGGGAGTTGATGTGTCGAAAACACTTTCTTTTGCAGAAAATTAGGGGGTATCGGGAGGTGGATATTGTGTTGAGTATATGAACTTATTGATAACACTATCTGTACAAATAATGATACTAGGAATCAAGGTATCTTGTTAGGTAATCAACCAGTTCGCCAATGAGAATATAGCCCCCGCTTTGTTTGTCTTTTAGTCCCACTTCTTCAAAGTCTTTTGCAAAATGAACTTCTATGTTGGAGTTCTGAATAATTGAGCTTACAATTGTTGAAGCAAGAGTAAATTCTTCCTTACCATTCATGATATGCTCCTAAAAACAAATATTTAGTTAAATTATATGGTTTGAAACTGAATTTAAGCACTTTAAGATTAGTAAAGTCCGTACTTTAAAACAAGTTACTGAGGCATATCTGTGAAAGGGTATGTCCACAGTATACCTACAGAAATCAAGATTGAAAGTATGCATAATGATTATTATGGAACTTATGAGCAACTTATGAAGATTGAATATGTGAATAATAAGCTTTACTTGATGCTATAGTCATAATTTGTTATAATATGGAAAGGATCAAATGCATAAAATACTAATAAGATTTTTTGGGGGGAGAAAAACATGGCAGAATCAATTACAATACGACGAATAATTGAAAGAATTATTTCAGGAGAAATTCGAATACCAGCTTTTCAGAGAGAGTTCGTATGGACACCGCAACAGGTTAGTTTTTTACTAGATAGTATATATAAGAAGTTTCCAATTGGAACGGTTTTTTTATGGAAGACAAGTACACGGTTAGAATCTGAAAAGGATCTTGGTAATTACACAATCCCAGAACCACGTAAGGAACATCCAGTGTATTACGTCCTTGACGGACAGCAACGAATAACTTCGTTGTTTAGTGCGTTTCAAACAGAATTAACAGCTATAAATAATTATGAATGGCTTGATATCTATTTTGATTTTGATGCTAGTGATGATATTCAAGATAGTAAATTTGTTGCTTTAGCGAGTGCGGATGTAGTAACAAATAAACATTTTCCTATTTCGGTAATGTTTGATGCAGGTAAATTCTATACAGAAGTTACTAAACTTGACCAAGTGAAAAGAGATATAATTCTAAAAGTGCAACAGATGTTTCAGGAATATACTTTACCTGTTCAAGAATTCGAAACAGACAGCAAGGAGAGTATTGCTATTGTGTTTGAACGAATTAATAGAGCGGGGACTCCATTAAATACTTTTCAATTATTAACAGCTTGGAGTTGGAGTGCTGAATTTGATTTGCAAGAAGAGTTTAACGAACTATCTGAAGAGCTTAAACCTTATGGTTTTGGAAACTTTTCGTTGGACAAAGACTTACAATTAAAATGTTGTAGTGGAATAATCAAAGGTGAGACATCACCTTCAATAATCATGAATTTAACAGGCGAAGAAGTTCGGCATAATTTTGAGAAAATAAAAAATGGGATTAAAGGTGCAATTGAATTTCTTAAAGACCAATTAAATGTAAATTCGCTAGAATGGCTGCCATATCCATCTATGATTGTATCACTTTCAGCATTCTTTGCTACTGATAAAGTAGGTGGTATGTCATATAATGATAGTCAGAGACAGCAACTAATTAAATGGTTTTGGAAATCCAATTTTTCAAGAAGATATAATGCTGCTATTCAAGATAAACATAGACAGGATATAGCATTAATGAAGGCATTGTCAGTTGATGATACTGTGAAAGTAGCAGAATTTAGCTGTGATATAGAGTCACAATATTTTGCTGACAGCCTTTTTAATGTGGGTTCTGTCAATACTAAAACATTTGTGTTAATGCTTGCAAGTTGTCACCCAAGGTCTTTTATTTCTGGAGCGCATGTAAGATTAGGTGATGTGCTTAAGACGGTTAATAGGAATGAGTTTCATCATATTTTTCCTAAGAAGCATTTGGAA
This sequence comes from Bacillota bacterium, assembly GCA_023387295.1. Taxonomy (GTDB): domain Bacteria; phylum Bacillota; class Bacilli; order Bacillales; family Cytobacillaceae; genus Cytobacillus. Next base: position 3,621 of record JAEWIG010000389.1, read on the forward strand.
AGACTCGGTGTAGATAAGAAAAAAATTAACTGTATAGCTAATTTTTGTTTTCTTAATAATGCGGATAATCAAAAAATTAAAGATAAAGATCCGAAGGATTATAAGGTGCTATTACCTGCAGCTTCAGTTAATAATATTCTGGAGAGCGCTATTTGTCCAACAGATGCCTTAGATTTAGATTTTGATGTATTTATTTCTGGGAGAATTAACAAACTCATGGAGTATGCAAAGGTATTGATAAGTTGACACTTTAGTTGATATGAAAAAGATAGAGGAAACTTCTAGCTATGAAGTAAATAAAGATATTAAGGATATGTAGTTGAGAAAATTCATAAAAAATGCTGAGTTACCAAATGGGAAGAATAAATTGGATAACTCAGTATTTCGTATGTATCTGTAATATATATTGGAAATATGATACTTGCGGATTAACTATAGTTGTAATGATTAGGCTCAAGTTTTAGGAATTGGGTCTTTTTTTGTCGATTTAATAGTCTACTAACCATTCAGAATAATCTATTTCGAGTAATTTAAAACATCAGAGAAGCAAACATTTTACTTAAATTGTAATTGGCATCGAATCATCCAACATATCTTTATCAAACTCATCGAAACTATGATATCGTAAGCCTTCACCATACACAGTAAAAATAGTATTGAGGCTTGAGAGAAAAACATCTGTATTCGAGTTTAGAATGGCATTTTCAATTCCATCAAAAGATTCCTTAAGCAGATTAAATCTTTCTAATCTTAATGAGAAACAAATATTTTCAAATTCCTTACGTGCTTGAACTAGCTCCTCTTTTGCTTTCTCTAATAATGGCCCAATTTGATTATAGTATGCTGCTAGTTCTTTCATCTTTCTAGCTTCTGTAATTCCTCTAAATAAACTAGTTGTCACGATATAACCTAAAGTAGAACCTATGATTTGTCCAATTGACCCACCTATACTACCCACCATTCCTCCAATGTAACTTCCTGCTAATCCAATAGAAGTTTCACCAACTTGCTCTAGTAGTTCTTGTTTGCTTAGGTTGCCTTTACAATAATTTGCAATACATTTTGAGAATTCAATGGATGCAACTAAAATATAAGTAGGTCCACTACTTCCAGCAAAATTCTTTATGGTCGTTTTGAGAGCCTCATCTGTAATCTTTTCAGCAGCAACTCCAATACCACTACTAATTAAAGAACCCGTTACACCATATGCATACCCCTTTACAGCTGCATTGGTTGCTGCTTTTGCTGTGTTAATAATAGCTTCACTTAGCTCTATTTTGTTATCAATGAAATCCAAGATATTATTTGCACCTTGAAGTACAGATGTCACTGCAGCACCGGTCAAACCACCTTGTACACCAGCAGAGTTGGCATCTTTAATTACAAATGCAGCAGAAGTTAATTTGGGATGTTTTGCAGCAAACTCCGAAAGTGGTCTAGACGTCAAACCTGGTTCTGTCGTTTGTTTAACATCCTTACACCTATCTATCTTATCTTTATATTTCTTGTAGCCTTCCGTATCACCTTTTGATTTACAGGCTTGTGCTTTCTTTTCATATAACTCAATACGCTTATCTGCTAATTTAATAACATCATCATATAAATCTGGGTCAACGATTTTCTTAACACCACGATAATCATGTTTCGAATCAATTAGACTATCTAGTGTAGCTTCTGCTGTTTTACAGTATTTCATTTGATAAGCTTCATTATTATCATAAATATCTGTAGTTGTATGTATTCGATTCGTTTCACTTCTTGCTGATGCTGACTCATTGTTTTTTATGTGCTTTACATTTCTATTTCTAACTTCTATTTTCTCCGCAGCTTCACCATGTTGGGTATTCGGACTTCCAACATTCGATTGTATATCTTTATAGAATTTATAGTTTTCGGTATGTATTTTAGCATACATCTGATTAGATGATGCTGTACTTGTCCCCGATAAAGAATCAATATCGTGATTCATATTTTTCTTTCTTTCAGATGTCCTTCCACTAATGCGAGGATTCGAATTATTCATAATACCCCCTTATTCCATATTAAACCCTAGCTTTTTTACTTCACTCATGATTGGAATTAATTCTTTATTAAAGGAGCCATTCTTCGTTATAAGTGGTCGAACTAGTAAATCATTTATCCCTGCTGCAATGTTTATTGCGCAAAACAACAATTGTTTCTGCTTGGCACTATATTGAGTATAATCAGTACCTCTTTCATGAATTAGTTCTTTTACAAATGAATTTGATTCATTCATAACAGGACGTAAATTAGTAATCACAGACTTCACTTCATTCGTTTGTTTTCTCATTTCATTAAACATCGAGATTTTCAGTATTTTTTTTTCACAATCAACCTCAACTTCTTTTAGTCTTCCTTTGGCTACCCTTTGTTCGTCTTCTAGTTTATAGGTTTCACTTACCGTTCCAAATAAAGTTCCTACTGTTCCTAAGAAAGCATATGTAACGGCTAATTTCGATGCTTCCTTTATTTTTGCCCCTGTTGTCATCGGAATTTTAAATTGTTCTATATAACTTACATCTATTTTTTCTATTTTCGATAAAAAGTTATTTCCCTGTGATTCTTTGATGTTAATATTCTTTATTTGACCAAAATATTGAACAAACTCCGCAATTTCATTTGAGCTAACATTTTCCTTCTCTTTTTCACAATATTCAATTGCAGTGTTTAGTTTGCATTCACTCTTGATTAGCTTTTCATTCGTTTCATTTACTAACTCTTGAGCCTTTTCATAAGTTTTATTAATATCAGCTTTTAAGTCCGCATTATTTATTTTTCCGCAAACAGTAAGACCTCCTGCTGCTAATGCAATTCCTCCAAGAATAAATGGTAATGGCATAAAATCAATCCCTTTCTTTTAGTATTCTACAAATCTTCAAATTTTGTTCGATATATTCTTCTTTTGATATTTGGTTTTTAAAAAATTGTTCATATGCGTCATCAACACGACAAATAATTGGCCGTTCATCATAAATTGTGCATAGTTTCGTCTGTGGATTATAGTATTTACATTGCCCCTCGGAATTCATTAATTCTGAATAAATCGGACTCAAATATAGATGTTCACAACATTTTCCACACTTGTCACAAGCAAAAATAGAAATTTCACCTCCTTAATATTCCCAGAAACAATTAAAATTCTAATGAATTATTCCAAAAGTAGATTCTATATTTTATTATATCAAATTTAAACTAACTAAACTAGTAAATCTTATTTTGTTTCCAATTTTGAAACATTCTTCTATAATATATAAAACAAAAGAGCTTTTGAAATTGAGGAAAGGTCCTCATATTAATTTTAGAATATTATTTGTTATTTAAAGAATGGAATATTCAAACAATTCTATATTTTGAAAAAGAAACTGAAGCTTGCCAATTGATAATAACCGATCAGTTTGTCAGAGTGGATTGTTATGGAATGACAGAGTATAGCATGAATAAAGTTATTGTTATATTAGATAAGTATAATTGCCCATTATATGATTCTACAATGATGTTCGATTTGATGGTACAGATTCATAGGTATATGGTCTGGTGGAAGTTTATTAGTCACAAGAATTGGGTTAGAAGAAAGACACAAAAAGGTGTATAATTCATTACTTGAAAAAGTGGGTAATGTAGATTTTTTTCTTGTATATCTTTAAAACTCTCCTTTAGATATAGTGGTAGTGTAAAATATTATGTGTAAACAGGTTCCTCTGGAAAAATAACACTAGAAAAGGGAACCAACTTCTTTTATAGTTTAAAGTGACCAAACAATAAACACAAAA
>JAEWIG010000009.1 GCA_023387295.1 Bacillota bacterium
GGAAAGATCTGCTAAGGAAACATGCATACAGTGGGCATTTTCCTGTGTGACAACATCAAAGCGATCATTCCAGTTTCCACATGTATGAACAATGATATGAGCTCCTTTGTCTTTAAGAATTCGATTAAATTTTTTATTATAAGGGGTACAAAATTGCTCATAATGCTTTCGAGAAATACATGTACCTCCGATAGTCGGCATTGGCAACCAAATGATGTCTGCCCCTGCCTTAATAAATTCTTCCGCACAAAGTACTAAAGAATCAAAAACAAGTTCTGTCATTTCGTGCACGAATTGAGGATTTTTTACAATGTTGTAGTAATAATTCCCCCCATCCATCAAAGCAGCTGCAACCATAGATGGATTATCCATAATTGAAATGATTGGTTCATCAGGCTCTCTTTTCTTAAGTTCAGCAATCGTTTCTTTTATGAATGAAAGCGGTTCACATTGATCCAAAGCAAATGGGCGCAATTTTTTCATATCCTCTGGCACCATAACAGTCGCTTCACCTGTTAATGACTCTCGACCAAACTTATCGATTAACCCCCCGCCCATATAGGAAGTTACACCTTGAAACAAACCAGACCAGAGCCCGTCATAACCAAAATATTGACGGGACGATACCATAGCATCAGCAAACTTAATTGGATCCTTGCGACACTCTGCCGCAGGATAGACAGACCTTTCAAGTGCAAAACCTGTTGAGGATAAAATAACTGGAATATAGCCCGTCTTCTTTCCTTCTAAAGTCTTAAAAATCTTTTCTCGCTTCGTAAGCCCACCCATAAATTTAACTCCTATACTTTTCTATTTTCACTTCTATTCTCGCTGCGTTAGGAAATCCCGTTACCTCATCTAATTCATCTAAAGATGTAAAGGCATTCATATTAGCGGACTCCCATCCGTGCGTTAATATTGCGACATTATTTGCGATTGTGTCTTTCACTTCCGCATGGACCAAAACACTTGAACCGTTTCTACTAATCTTTACAAGGTCACCCGTTAATATTTTTTGAGAGTCAGCAATATTTGTGCTTAACTTCACAAACACTTCTTGTTGATCGCCTAAATTCTTCACCGTACGGTAGCGGGAGTGAACGAATTTATAATGTTTATCACAGGTTGTTAAAATGGCATAACCTTCAGAGGTTTGTGGATGTTTTGGTGGTATTGGCAGTGAGTGATGACCATTTCTTGTTAAAGATTCCACTTTCAATTTCACCTTAGGGTGTTTTTCTTTGAGTGCAGACCATCTTCCGCCCGAAGAAAAATGATACCCATTGGGATTTTGCATTAACTGCTCACAATTTATATTTAAAGGCTCTAGAAGATAGTTAAAAAATTCGAGTGAAGAAGCCCATGGGAAATCTTCAACAAAACCTAAGCGCTTTGCTAATTCATGGAATATTTCTACTTCATTCAATCCTAATGGCGGTAAAATCGGCTCTGTAAGATTAATGAACACATCGCCCTCACTAGAAACACACTCAATTAACTCGTATTTTTCACCTGGACTTGCTGCAGGAATAATGATGTCAGCCTCTTTGGCAGTTGCTGTGAAATAAGTATCAATTACAACGAGGAAATCTAGTTTTCTAAGACTCTCAATATTCTCATTAGCATCAGCCCATGTTAATAAAGGATTTCCCCCAACCACCAGTAAGCCTTTAATTTCACCTGATTCAATACTTTTACTAAGTACATTTGTTTGCGCATAGTTCACAAAATTAGTAAATTCAGGATATTTATCTGCTCCAACTCTTTTACCTTTGTTTTGTGGCTTAGCTGGAAAAGGTTGATACGACGGCATTTTGGAAAATAACAGACCTTCCGTTCCAGTAAGTGCTTGCAAAATAGCTATAGAGCGACAAGATTGAAAGCCATATTGTTGCAGTTCAACGGCTGTACCAACCATAATCGTTGAAGGGCTTTCAAAGAATATCAATTGCGTTGCCTCATACACACTTTTAAAATCCAAGCCACAAATTTCACACATTTGCTCGGCATCAATGTCTTCCAGAATGTTCATTAAGTCAGCAAAACCAATTGCCGATTCCTCTAAAAAATCAATATTATGCCATTTATTACTTACAGCAATCTTTAGCATTGCCCAAGCAAGATAAATATCTGTCCCTGGCTGTATCGGTAAATGTAGCGCACCCTTTTGACACGCACCTGTAACTTGAGGATTAATGACGACAAGGTTAGCCCCTTCTTTAACACTTTTTTTAATAACGTTCCAATCATAAGGATGAGTATTGGGTGCATTATAGCCCCATAGTACAATTGTCTTAGATTTTTTAAAATCACATTTAGGTAAAGCACCAAAGGTTAAAGAGTAAGCTAATCTTTTCGACACGTTACATGTTGTACCTATACCTGAATAGTTCACGGATCCAAACAGTTCAGCAAAATACGAGGTCAATCGTGAAAACTGCCGACGCACTCCAGCCTGGCCACTATGTATGGCAAATGACGAAGCTCCCCAATCACTTTTTATTTCAAGCATTTTATAAGCGATGATATCGAGTGCCTCTTCTATACTGATAGGTTTAAAGCTTCCATCAGCTTGTTTAAGCAATGGAGTAGTCAATCGATTATTACCTTTAGCTATCTCTTTAATAGATAACCCTTTTATACAAGCAAATCCCCCATGGATACTATCTTTGTCACCTTTAATTGATTGCAAATTTCCATCTTCACTAAAAGAAGCTTTAAGAATGCAGTTACAAGCACAAAGCCCACAGATTACTTTTTTATCACTCATATTTATCCCCCACATTTATCCAATCAGCCTCTTTGCTAGCTCAACCGCTGATGCAGCATCCTCAGCGTAACTGTCTGCACCAATTCGATCTGCGAAACTCTGATTTATCACCGCGCCTCCTACCATAACCTTTACTCGGTCACGTAAACCCCTTTTATTAAGTTCCTCTATTGTATCTTGCATATAAAACATCGTTGTTGTGAGAAGTGTCGACAACCCTATCAATTTTGCTTCGTGTTTTTCTACTGCATCAACAAATGCTGTAGGCGGCACGTCACAGCCTAGATCAATGACTTCAAATCCTGCAGTTTCAAGCATTCTTGCCACAATATTTTTCCCAATATCATGGATATCTCCAGATACAGTTCCCATAACCACTTTTCCAATAAAAATATTTGTTCCTGATGCCTTTATTAGTGGCTTCACAATCTCCAATCCTCTTTGCATTGCGGATGCACCGCAAATTAATTCTGGAAGAAAATATTCTCCTGAATTAAAGCGGTCACCTACTACATTAATACCTACAACTAAAGCATTATTAAGAATTTCTAATGGGTTTATACCTTGCTTCAAAGCTTCGTTTACAAGCTCTTCTACTTCATTTTCTTCTAGCATTACAATGGCATTAATAATTTTGTCGAACAAGTTTATGTCACTCCCTAGCATCTGTAAGTCATCACACTTTTTTTAAATTAATTCCAATCACTTCAGTTTCTAGACGAATATTAAACGACTATATAAATACAAACTAGACTCATTGTATACTAAGAGATGTTATCTAATAAATTTAAATAATCTATAAGTCAAGAGGTAATATTTTCATTTTTCCGATACTTTTTTGCAATTTTCGACAAATTTCATAAATAAAAAGATGACTTTCGTCTAAAACAACATATAATTATAAGCAAGC
>JAEWIG010000015.1 GCA_023387295.1 Bacillota bacterium
AAATGCAAGAGATTCTGCTTCCTCGATTAGCCTTGCGGTTTCGGTAATCTCTAAGCCGTCCCATTTACTCTCATTTGTTCTTAAATAAGCGACAATTTCCTGAAAAATCATCTTATAATTTTCTTCAATCTGCTTTCGATACCCATCTAATTTCTGGTCGAGGCTTGGCATAAATAGATTGGCAATAAGGGCTACTCCAATCCCAATCGTAATAATGCCCAACTCATTAATAACTAAATCCAAAGTCATTTGTCCAGCGGAATAAATGTGTAAAATAATGACACTGCTAGTCACAATGCCATCACTTACGTTAAACATAACAGCTGTCGGAATAAACAATAAAAGGAGTAATCCTATCATAAGGGGATGGTAGGAGATCCCTTCGAAAATAACTAGACAAAATATCATCGCAAGTATACATGCAAAAAATCGATGCCATGAAGTTTGAAAAGATTTCTTTTTCGTGACTTGAATACAGAGAATCGTTAAAATACCTGCAGAGGCAAAATTTTCTAGACCCGCAATCTGTGCCAAAATAATGGCTGCTGAAGTACCAATAGCTGTTTTAATTGTCCGATAACCAATCCTAAATTTCATAAAAATACTCCTATATGACTATTGTGTAATGAAAAAAGAGAAGATGATCATAATCGATCATTTTCTCTTCTAGAATATACTTATTAGAGCATTTTTTGCAAGAAGTCCTTTGCTCTTTCGGATTTAGGATTGGTAAAAAATTCACTTGGTGGGGCATCCTCTACAAGAACTCCCCCATCTAAAAATAGAACTCGGTCAGCGACTTCTCTAGCGAACCCCATTTCATGCGTTACGATAGCCATTGTCATGCCTGAAAATGCAAGAGTCTTCATTACGTCCAACACTTCTTTTACCATTTCAGGATCAAGTGCAGAGGTTGGTTCATCAAACAACATCACATCAGGCTGCATAGCAAGTGCGCGCGCAATCGCAACCCTTTGTTTTTGTCCACCAGATAATCGGTTTGGATATTCATTCGATTTTTCTGATAAGCCTACCTTTTCGAGGAGCTCTAGCCCGATTTTTTCTGCTTCCTGCTTCGTAAGCCCCTTCACCTTCATCGGCGCGTATGTTAAGTTTTGCAGAACCGTTTTATGAGGGAAGAGATGAAAATGCTGAAATACCATCCCAACATTTTGACGAACTCTCATAATATTTGTATTTTTATTCGTTATGTCCTGTTCATTAATCCAAATATGTCCAGATGTAGGCTCTTCTAGTAAGTTTAAACAGCGAAGAAATGTAGACTTCCCAGAACCCGATGGACCTATAATCGCTACTACCTCACCGTCTTGAATCGTTGTTGAAATTCCTTTTAATACTTCTAATCTACCAAATTTTTTATGCAAGTTTTCCACTTTAATCACTTCGTCTCATCCTCCATTCAACTACTTTTCCAAGGAAAGTTAAAGTGATGACCATTATATAGTAGATAAGACCAGCCAATAGTAACGGTTCTAAGAAAAGGAATTTATCTGCACCAACTTGATAGGCTCTACGCATAATATCCATAACGCCAATGGTTGTTACAATGGCAGATTCTTTCGTTAATGTAATGAATTCATTCATTAATGCTGGTAAAATATTTTTCAATGCTTGAGGTAAAATAATATTAAGCATCATTGAGCGATATGGAACACCTAGTGCCAATGCTGCTTCACCTTGTCCTTTGTCAACAGCTAAAATACCAGCACGGATAATTTCTGAAATATAAGCTGCTGAATTAAGTCCGAACGAGATGATCGCAGCAACATACCCATCAATTTGATAGCCAAGCAACTGCGGTGACCCGAAATATATGATCATTAGCTGTAATACTAAAGGTGTTCCACGAAAAATAGATGTATAAATATCTGCAAACCATCCGAGTGGCTTGATGGTACTAATTTTGAATAAAGATAAAATAATTCCTAGTACAAACCCTAATATCGCTGCCAAACTGACAATCTTCAGTGTCACTTTTATTCCTTCTAATATAAATGGCAGGGAGGGGAGAACGGAAGAAAAGTCTAAATTCATCCTATAAACCATTCCTCTCAAAAATAAAATGTGCAAGCGTCTCGTAAGTGAAAAACGTTCAGAAGTTTTTTGCCTCCTGAACGTTTCGTAGTTTGATGAACAGAAAAAATCAAAACTAATTGAGGTATACTATATTATCATTCGCCTTCGAACCATTTTTTAATAATTTGATCTAATTCTCCACTTTCAATCATTTCCTTCAAAACACTATTAAACTCATTAGTAAGATCGCTATTCTTCGGAAATGCAATAGCATAGCCACCATCTGCGTCGGCAATTGTGAAGCCTTCTAAATCATCATTTTTTTCTAGAAAGCCTTGAGCTACTGTATCTTCAATAATCGCAGCATCGAACCGACCTGATTTAATTTCTTGAATTAATTCAGGAATACGGTTGCGGTTTTCAACAGTAAAATCTACTTCTTCTGTTAGTTCATTCGCTTTTTCCTCTTGAATTGAACCTAATTGAGCGCCAACCTTTTTCCCTGCTAAATCTTCAAGTGCAGAAATCCCACTGTCTTTTTTAGAAACAATCATATGCTTAGAAGTATAGTAGATTTCACTGAAATCTACGTTTTTTCGACGGTCATCTGTTGCAGACATGGCTGAAGCAACTAAATCAACTTGGCCTGACTGAAGTGCTTGAATAAGTCCACCAAAATCCATATCACGAATTTCTAATTCATAACCAAGCTTATCAGCAATTGCCTTAGTGATATCAGCATCTACACCGATAATGTCAGACCCTTTTGCTGTATCAATAAACTCAAATGGTGGGTAATCAGCAGATGTACCCATTATTAGCTTTTCTTTCGCTTCATTATTTCCTTCTGAACCATTTGATGAACCTGTTGATTCTTTTCCACCTGTACCACATGCTGCTAACAAACCAATTAAGAGAATGCTAACAAAAAAATATGACATTATCTTTTTCATTTTTATTATCCCCCTATAATTCTCTGAATATTATCTCAATTATGTTATTATTATTAGCGATTAGCTATTAAATTTCAAGTAATCTCTGAAAATTAATATTTATTCACTTTTATGTATTTTAACACAGTTGTATATTTATGCAATATTTTTTTGAAATTTCTTTATCAATTAGTATTGTTATATTATTCAGAAAAATAATCTTAAATAAATCTCTCTATCTTATTTTCAGCCAAAGAAAAAAGTTCCGCATAGCGGAACTTTGGAGGTATTATAGGTCTTCACAATATTCGTCAAATGCTGCCTGTAGCTTTTGCACGACTGCCATCGGATCAAAACCTTCAATATCATGACGTTCAACCATCGTACAAATCTTGCCATCTTTAAGTAAAGCAAAAGATGGAGAGGATGGTGGAAAGCCTGTGAAGAAGGAGCGTGCTTTTTCTGTTGCTTCTTTATCCTGACCTGCAAATACAGTAACTAAGTGATCTGGACGCTTATCATAATGAACAGAATGGGCAGCTGCAGGGCGAGCAATACCGCCAGCGCAACCACAAACAGAATTGATCATGACAAGTGTTGTTCCTTTTTGCGTTAGTGCCTGTTCTACCTCATCGGCTGTTTTTAATTCAGTGTAACCTGCTGAGACAATTTCTTGACGTGCTTGGTTAACAACATCATTCATAAAGAAATTGAAATCCATATTCATAAAATCTCTCCTCTACTCAGTATAATTAAAATGTCTATACTATAATACCAATTCAAAGCCCTATTTCCAACTAAGATACCTTATTATTTGTGTTAATTATGAACGTTTATTTACATTCTAATCAACAAAATTTCGCTTCTAGTAAAAATTATTTATATCTGCTGTAGGCTTCAAAAAGTTCTTCCACTGCAGAAGTCACGGTTCTTGAGCCTGCTATAACTTCATTTTCCATTTTCGGAAGCAAAGACTTGACTTCTTGATTATAGAAAAAGCGAAATTGCAGTTGGTCAACAATCATTGAATAAATCCAATCCTTTGCTTGTTCACGCCTTCTTTTCTCAAAAACACCAGAAGCTCTCGTCGTTTCTTCAAACTGACAGATCATTTCCCAAATATCTTGTAATCCATTATGATGAAGTGCCGAGCATGTGAAGGCTTTTGATAGCCAACCTTGTGTCGCCGGCTGAAGAAAATGAAGAAGCCGGTCATATTCCGATTTTGTTTTAAGTGCCAGCTTTTCATTCGGACCGTCTGCCTTATTCACAATAATAGCATCCGCTAACTCCATTATTCCTTTTTTCATTCCTTGTAATTCATCACCAGCACCAGTTAATACGAGTAGCATGAAGAAATCAACCATATCTCTTACAATCACTTCGCTCTGTCCAACCCCAACCGTTTCAATAAGAATAATATCAAAACCTGCTGCCTCACATAAAAGCATTGTTTCTCTCGTCTTTCGGTGAACACCGCCGAGTTTCCCGGCTGTTGGTGAAGGACGTATATAAGCTCGTGGATTTCTTGATAAATCCTCCATTCTTGTCTTGTCACCTAGAATAGAGCCCCCACTTAAGCTTGAACTAGGATCTATCGCAAGAACAGCAACCTTCAGTCCTAAGTCACATAAATATGTTCCGAATGCTTCAATAAATGTGCTTTTTCCTGCACCTGGTACACCAGTAATCCCTATCCGAATAGCCTTTCCTGAATAAGGGAGAAGCTTTTGCAATAATTCTTGTGCCTTCCGAAAATGATGTTCAGCATTACTTTCAATTAATGTAATCGAACGAGCAAGCACACTGCGGTCGCAAGCAAAAATGCCAGCTGCAAGCTCCTCAATATTTAATTCTTGTCCAGCTTTCTTTCTAAAACGACTTTGCTTTATTACATTATCTTTTTCCATCTTACTCCGCCACTTCCTCATATCCAAGACGGCGATATATTTCTCGAATTACCTTCTGTGCCGCCACTGGAATAATGGTTCCCGGGCCAAAGATAGCTGCAGCACCATTTTCTTTCAAAAATTGATAGTCTTGAGCTGGTATGACACCACCAATAAAAACAAGAATATCTTTTCTACCCAATTTTTCAAGTTCACTGACGAGTTGTGGAAGAAGTGTTTTATGACCTGCTGCAAGTGAGCTAACCCCTACAGCATGAACATCATTTTCAATTGCTTGTCTTGCAGTCTCTTCTGGTGTTTGAAACAACGGACCAATATCTACATCAAAGCCTAGATCAGCAAATGCAGTCGCGATCACCTTTGCCCCACGATCATGTCCATCCTGTCCCATTTTGGCAATGAGGATCCGTGGTCTTCTGCCTTCATTTTCTAGAAACTCTTCCGTCATATTCTTTACTTCCATGATTTCCTCTTCGTTTGAAAATGCTGAGCTATAAACACCACTTATAGAACGAATAATTGCTTTATGGCGTTTAGCTACCTTTTCAATAGCGTCTGATATTTCGCCAAGTGTAGCCCTTACTCTAGCTGCCTGAACTGTAAGCTCTAATAAATTTCCCTTACCTGTTTCAGCGGCTTTTTCTAAAGCACTTAGGGCAGCTTGAACCTTTTCTGCATCACGAGAAGCCTTTAATTCCTCTAGCTTTTCGATTTGCTTTAAGCGAACAGCTGTATTATCTATATCAAGAATTTCAATTGGCTCCTCTTCCTCCAGACGATATTCATTCACTCCGATAATGGTCTCTTTCCGAGAGTCAATTTGCGCTTGCCGTTTAGCAGCTGCTTCTTCAATTCTCATTTTCGGTAAGCCCGTTTCAATCGCCTTAGCCATACCACCTAAGTTTTCGATTTCTTCGATATGCTCCCATGCACGTTTTATTAATTGATCGGTTAACACTTCAACATAATATGAGCCGCCCCACGGATCAATGACATTCGTAATTCCTGTTTCCTCTTGTAAAAAAAGCTGCGTGTTTCGTGCAATGCGGGCAGAAAAATCTGTCGGTAATGCGATAGCTTCGTCAAGTGCATTCGTATGAAGTGATTGGGTATGCCCCATTGCTGCAGCATGTGCTTCAATTAATGTTCTCGTTACATTATTAAAAGGGTCCTGCTCCGTCAAGCTCCAGCCTGAAGTTTGTGAATGTGTGCGTAAGGCCATTGATTTTGGATTTTTCGGATTAAATGATTTCATCATTTTTGCCCAAATAAAGCGGGCTGCTCGCATTTTTGCGACTTCCATAAAATAATTCATGCCGATCGCCCAGAAGAAAGAAAGTCTTGGAGCAAAGGAATCAATATCAATGCCAGCTTTCAAACCAGTCCTCACATACTCTAGTCCATCTGCAAGCGTATAAGCAAGCTCGATATCAGCCGGAGCCCCTGCTTCCTGCATATGATAGCCGGAAATACTAATACTATTAAATTTCGGCATATACTTGGAAGTATATTCAAAAATGTCTGCAATGATTTTCATCGACATTTCAGGCGGATAAATATATGTGTTTCTGACCATATATTCTTTCAAAATATCATTCTGTATCGTTCCTGAAAGCTTTTCTTGGCTGACCCCTTGTTCCTCAGCTGTCACAATAAAGAAGGCCATTATCGGTAATACCGCACCGTTCATCGTCATGGAAACCGACATTTGATCAAGCGGAATCCCGTCAAAAAGTGTTTTCATGTCAAGAACGGAATCAATCGCCACCCCAGCTTTTCCAACATCGCCGACAACTCTTGGATGATCGGAATCATATCCTCGATGAGTAGCAAGATCGAAGGCAACGGATAAGCCTTTTTGACCCATTGCAAGATTTCGCCGATAAAAAGCATTGCTTTCTTCCGCTGTCGAAAAGCCCGCATATTGGCGAACCGTCCATGGACGGTTAACATACATCGTTGGATAAGGACCCCGTGTAAAAGGAGCAAGTCCGGGCAATGATTCTAGATGATTTAGTTCCTTCATATCCTCTTCTGTATAGAGGGGCTTTACAGCAATATTTTCATTTGTTTCAAATAGTAAACTGTCAATCGAATCGTTCAACTCTGCTTGAACTTGCTTTTCCCATTCTTCCTTTGTCGACTGCTTCGTATCCAATGGATTTATTTTTGTAAAATCCGGTCTATAAGTCATGTTTCTGCCCCTCCATTTCACTTAGCAGGGTAGATAGGGTTTCATAGCAATTACTTCTTATATGGATGAACTCGGCAATACCTGCCTGCTTTAATTGCGCCAGGTTTTCTCCCGTTGGAAGCCCAGCTAGAAATACCTTACAATCAGGATGCTTTTCATTTAGGGCAAGGGCGATTTCTATTGCTACCTCATCATATTGTTTGTCGGTTCCACATAAAACAAAATGATGAAGATTCGATAACCTCACAAATTGCAGTGCAGAATCGACATTTTCAACGCTCTCACTGATAACACTGTGAATGCCGCCGGTAGCTAATAAACCTGTCATAAAATCCATTCTAGTCTTATGTGCCTTTAACTCCCCTAAACAAATAAGTCCTAAAGATGGTTTCTTCCCTGATTTCACCATTCTCTCTGCTTTATTCCTCAGCTGCTCAAATGGATCTGATAAACGAACTTGCGGAAGTGAATAAGTAGTCTCACTCTTCTTCATTGATAATGGC
>JAEWIG010000034.1 GCA_023387295.1 Bacillota bacterium
CTCCCGGACCGCCCGCGGAAAGCGAGCATCCTGGAGCGGAAGTCAACAGCCATGTTTAACAGAGCCATTTCAAAAAGAAAAACGGAGGTCATACATATGAAAAAATGGTTTGCAGTTATTTGTTCAGTGCTATTGCTTGTTGGCTGTGGAAAGAGTGCTGAACAAGAGCAATCTACTGATGGCAGCAATGAAAAATCAAAGCTTCAGAAAGTGTCTGTCGTACTTGATTGGACGCCAAACACAAACCATACAGGTTTGTATGTTGCAAAGGAGAAAGGTTTTTTTGAAGAAGAAGGTCTTGATGTTGACATTATCATGCCTGGGGAAGCAGGTGCCGATCAGCTCACGGCATCTGGGAAGGCTGATTTTGGTGTGAGCTATCAAGAGAGTATTACTCAGGCGAGAATTCAAGGAGTACCGCTCGTTTCTATTGCAGCCATTATTCAACATAACACATCTGGGTTTGCATCCCTAGCTGAAAAAAACATTAAATCCCCAAAAGATTTTGCAGGAAAAACATATGGTGGATGGGGCTCACCTGTTGAAAAATCGGTTCTCGATTCATTAATGCAAATTGAAAATGCAAACATTGAGGATGTCTCCATTGTTAATATGGGAGATACTGATTTTTTTACTGCTGTGAAAAGAGATATCGATTTTGCTTGGATTTATTATGGATGGACTGGTGTTGAAGCTGAGCTACGCGGAGAAAAAATCAATATGGTTTATTTAACTGATTACACGAACGAGCTTGATTATTACACGCCTGTATTAGCTACAAATGAAAAGATGATCGAACAAAATCCTGAAACTGTGAAAGCTTTTGTTAAAGCAGTATCGAGAGGATATAAATTTACAATCGAAAATCCGTCTGAGGCTGCAGAAATTCTAATAAAAGCTGCTCCTGATTTAGACGAAGAACTCGTAAAGAAAAGTCAGGAATGGTTAGCACCCTACTATCAAGATGATGCAGCAAGATGGGGTGAGCAAAAATTAGAGGTTTGGGAAAACTATGCAAACTGGATGTTTAAAAATGGGTTATTAGAAAAAGAATTAGACGCAAAAAAGGCATTTACAAATGAATTTTTACCAGAGTGAGGAGATGCAAAAATGGATAACTCGTTAGTAAGTATACAAATTATTCCTAAAACGAAAAATGGTGAAGATGTAATTCCATATGTCGATGAAGCGATTCGGATTATTGCTGAATCTGGCGCAAAATATGAGGTTCATCCATTAGAAACGACAATGGAGGGCGATTTAGAGCATTTAATGAAAGTAATTAGCGATATGAACAAGAGAATGATTGAAATCGGAAGTAAAAATGTCATCTCACAAGTAAAAATCCTCTATCAGCCAACTGGTATTGAAATGGATGATCTGACGGAGAAATACCGTCCATGATGAAAAATATAAGGAAAGGATGGAAACCAGCAATGGTTCTCCTCCTTTTATTCATTATTTGGGAAATCATTGTTAAACTAGCTGATATTCCAAATTGGCTGCTTCCTGCCCCTTCAGCTATTTTTAATGAAGCTATTAGCGGGTGGACTAGTTTTTATTCTCATTTTCTTTCGACAGTAAAGCTTTCTCTAATGGGCTTTATTATCGGCTCTATTATTGGTTTATTTACTGCCATTATTCTTCATCTACTTCCTTTTATTCGTGAATCGATTTATCCTTTGTTAATTTTATCGCAAAATATACCGATTATTGTCCTGGCCCCACTTTTAGTCATTTGGTTTGGCTTCGGTCTGTTGCCAAAGCTTATCGTCATTACGCTCGTCTGCTTTTTTCCGATTACGGTAGCGACATTAGATGGACTTAAACAAACTCCAAACGAAATGAAGCATTATATGATGATAGCAGGAGCAACAAAACAGCAACTTTTCTGGAAACTAGAGCTTCCCTATTCTCTTCCATCCTTGTTTTCTGGCTTAAAAATATCTGCGACTTATAGTGTTATGGGTGCAGTCATCTCGGAATGGCTTGGGGCAAAGATGGGAATCGGAGTCTATATGACACTTGCTTCCTCTTCATTTCGAACAGACCGAGTTTTCGTTGCTATTTTCTCCATAATGGTATTAAGTCTCCTATATATTACTGCCATTTTACTTATGGAACGCTTACTCGTTCGCTGGAAGACGAAGGAGGATGTTTGATATGAGTTTGCTTTCAATAGAAAATCTTTCGAAAAGCTTTGGGAAAAATGAAATCATCTCTGAGTTAAATCTACAAGTGAAGGAAGGTGAGTTTGTTTCTATTCTTGGTCCTTCTGGAAGCGGAAAAAGTACGTTATTCAATTTAATCGGAGGCATACTTGAGCCTGATGTAGGAAGCATCACTTTACAAGGGGAACAAATTAATGGAAAGCGTGGTTCTATAAGCTTTATGCCGCAAACTCCTTCCTTACTGCCGTGGCGGACAATTTTACAAAATGTCCTTCTCGGGCAAGAATTACAAGGGAAAACAGACAAAAGCAAGGCAATGGAAATGCTAGAAAGAGCCGGACTAGGTGACTATATCCACTCTTTTCCACACGAGCTTTCTGGTGGAATGAAGCAGAGAGCTGCATTTATACGCGCCCTTTTAAGCCCACAGCCGATTATTTGTTTAGATGAACCTTTCTCAGCTCTAGATGAATTAACACGTCTTGATATGCAGAAATGGCTGCTTGATATTTGGGAAACACATAAACCGACTATTTTATTCGTAACCCATAATATTGAAGAAGCTCTGTTTCTTTCAGATCGGATTCTCATTCTATCAGACCGTCCGGCACATATTGGATACGAATTTACCGTTCCTTTTACACGACCAAGAAAAGAAGAACTTCTCCTTGATGAATCCTTTTTACAATGTAAAAAAACCATTTACTTTGCATTAAAGGAGGAGAGTTAATTGAGGAAGATGATCGATTCCCATTTACATCTTGATCAATACAATGATAAGGCAATTGAAAAATTAATAACGACTTCGCCTTTTATTGATGGGCTAATTTCTGTCTCAATGAATTTAACCTCTGCGAAGCGAAACTTACTGCTTTCTAACCTATACAATATTGTAAAGCCTGCTTTCGGCTTTCATCCAGAGCAATCTTTGCCAAATGAACAGGAACTCGAAGAACTTATTAACTGGATGGCCGTTCATCAAGAACAAATGGTTGCTGTTGGTGAGGTTGGTCTCCCCTTTTATTTGCGCCAAGAAAAAGCGATTGATATTCATCCATATATCGAAATGCTAGAAACTTTTATTAAGTTAGCAAAGCAATGGGATAAACCAATTGTCCTTCATGCTGTATATGATGATGCTCCAATTGTTTGCGATCTATTAGAAAAAAATTCAATTGAGAAAGCTCATTTTCATTGGTTTAAAGGTGACGATAAGACAATTGACCGACTTATCCGTAATAACTATTTCATATCTGTTACACCTGATATTGTTTATGAAGAGGAAATCCAGAAATTAGCTATGACCTTCCCTTTAAGTCAAATGATGGTTGAAACCGATGGTCCATGGCCATTTGAAGGACCCTTTCAAGGGATGACGACACATCCAGAAATGATGCATGAATCAATTTCTATTGTTTCTAGATTAAAAAATCTTAATAAGGATGAGGTTTATCATCAGATCCTTCAAAATACAAAATATTTTTATTCCATGTAGATACTTTAAAGATGTTAGTAATCGTTAATAGGTAGTCCAAAAGGCATAACAATGATTGTTTTTTGGACTATGCTTTTTATTCTGAAAAATACAGTCGATAATAATAAAAATCGACTAAGATAATTCCCTAGTCGATTTTCCAAATCATTATTTGTTGAAGTTAGCTATTCAATTTATTTATTATCTAAAACAAGCTGCACCTACGATGATAAGAAGGATAAACAGGACGACAATTAATGCAAAACCGCCTCCAAAGCCACATCCTCCACATCCAGCTCCACCATAGCCAAAGCCACCGTATCCATACATATATTAAGTCTCCTCCTTGCCACACTAAAGTTATTTTCTTTCATTAATAACCGTATCCACCGTACCCACCATATCCTCCACACCATGAAGCACCAATGATAATTAACAAAATAAACAAGACAACAAGTAGAGCGAAGCCTCCGCCGTGTCGTTCGCAGCATCCATCTGACATATTCATATACCTCCTTTGTTTGATTCCTTATATCCTATTCACTTATCCCAAAATGTGCGATAGACGAACACACAATTTTTAGGTGTTTTCACTAGTACAAGCCCGAAAAGCGGAAGAGGCTCGTTTATCCCCGACAAGCACAAGACGAGCCTCTCGGAAAGGTTGCTCTTTACCTTTCTGGGAGGATTGGCTTGTGACCTCGAGGGGATAGCCGCTGGAGCTAGACTTATCGAAAAGCGGAAGCGGCTTGAACATAAAAAGGTGTAAAAACGAGAGCGTTTCGACACCTTCTTTCATATTAATTATTTATTTCGTTATCTTTATCTTCTTTTTCAACCGTTTTCTTCTTTTCATTTAACTCAGAAGAAAGTTCATCAATGCTTTGACGAATATTTCCCTTTCCTGAGAAGTTTTCTAATAACTCTTTTACGTCAATGCCAGCTGAAGCTTTCAAGGTTTCCTGCATCGTTGACATTAAGTTTGTTGCATAACCTGTTACTTTATTGGCTCCACCATTTTTCCCATCACTACCTGTATCGACGATCGTAATTTTATCAATATTCGAAAGCGGACTAGCAACTTGCTTCGCATACTCAGGCAGCATGTCTAATACCATATCCATGATAGCGGCATGTCCGTATTGCTCAAACGCCTCGGCAATCTTCCGCTTCGCTTCTGCTTCTGCAAGACCTTTCAAACGAATAATATCTGCCTCCGCTTCCCCCTGTGCACGTTGGGATTCAGCTTTAGCAATACCATCAACCTTCACACGCTCAGCGTCAGCTCTGGCTTGTGATTCAATGCGATATTTATTAGCATCCGCTTCTGCAAATTGCTTTCTCTTTTCTGCTTCTGCCGCTTGTTCAACTGCATAGCGGTCAGCATCTGCCTTTTTCTTCACTTCGGAATCATATTGACGTTCTCTTCTTAAAATCTCTTTCTCCTCTAATTCAATTTGCTTTTGACGCTCAATAATCTTAATTTGCATTTCATGCTCAGTAACTTCTTGCTTAGCTCGTGCAGTTTCAAG